>CANPIM010000022.1 GCA_947574135.1 uncultured Lachnospiraceae bacterium | reverse complement strand
TGAGGGGGCTATTTCCGGGTCCGGGCCAGGAACCGGCTTCGGATGATTGGGGACAGAAGGACCTTTGAGGAATGGGATAAGGAAATAGAGGAGCACAATCCGTTACAGTTTCCCGGCTATGAGGAGAAGCTTGCAGGGCTTCGGGAAAAGACGGGATTGTCGGAGGCTGTGCTTACAGGGAGGATTCAGATCCATGGCAGGGATGCGGTGGTGGGAGTCTGCGACACCCGCTTTCTCATGGGGAGCATGGGGGCTGTGGTGGGAGAACGTATTACCCGGGCTGCAGAGCGGGCCACCAGTTTGGGACTGCCCCTGATTCTTTTTACCTGCTCCGGGGGCGCCCGGATGCAGGAGGGCATTGTATCCCTGATGCAGATGGCTAAGACCAGCGCGGCTCTCAGGCGGCACAGTGATGCAGGGCTTTTGTATGTGACCGTACTGACAGATCCTACCACCGGAGGGGTGACCGCCAGCTTTGCCATGCTGGGGGATGTGATTTTGGCTGAGCCGGGAGCTCTCATTGGCTTTGCAGGCCCCCGGGTCATTGAGCAGACCACCCGGCAAAAACTGCCGGAGGGCTTTCAGAGGGCAGAATTTTTACTGGAGCACGGAATCATCGACGGCATTGTGGAGCGGGAGCAGTTAAAGGATACCCTGTACCGGCTTATCTGCCTTCATGAGGGACAAAAACCTCAGGAAGAGGCAAAGCCGGCCGGGGCAAGGAAAGCAAAAAAGGCTCTGAAAAGGGCAGTCTCTCTTTCTGCCTGGGAGCGGGTGGAGCTTTCTCGGGCATCCTCCCGCCCTACCAGCCTGGACTATATCCATGCCATCTTTCCGGATTTTCTGGAGCTTCACGGGGACAGAGCCTTCCGTGACGACGGGGCCATTGTGGGAGGAATCGCGACCCTTAAGGGCCGACCGGTGACGGTCATTGGTCAGCAAAAGGGACGGACGGTCAACGACAATCTGGTGCGGAATTTCGGGATGCCGGATCCGGAGGGGTATCGGAAGGCCCTGCGGCTGATGAAGCAGGCGGAAAAATTTCACCGACCGGTGATTACCTTTGTGGATACCCCGGGAGCCAGCTGCGGCGTCGGAGCCGAGGAGCGAGGGCAGGGGGAGGCCATTGCCCGAAATCTTCTGGAGATGGCCGGACTTCAGGTGCCTGTGCTGGCCATTGTCATCGGGGAGGGCGGAAGCGGCGGCGCCTTAGCCCTGGCCGTGGGGAATGAGGTCTGGATGCTGGAAAATTCCACCTACTCCATTTTGTCCCCTGAGGGCTTTGCCTCTATTCTGTGGAAGGACAGCGCACGGGCCCAGGAGGCGGCGGAGCAAATGCGCCTGACAGCGGAGGATTTGCTGGAGTTAAAAATTGTGGAGCAGGTGATTCCGGAGACAGAGCCGGCGGATCTCATCCATTTGCCGGAGCTTTCCCGGGAGCTGGAACGGCGGATAGAGCTGTTTTTGGAAAAATATGGAAATATGAGCGGCCCTGCCCTGGCAGCGCAGCGGTACAGGCGTTTTCGCCGTTTGTAAGCCCACACAGAAAGGAGCGGCATATGAAACCTTTAAGAATCGGAGATCTGACGGCGCGTATCCCTATTATCCAGGGAGGAATGGGGGTGGGCGTGAGCCTTTCCGGGCTGGCGGGAGCTGTGGCCGCCTGCGGGGGTGTGGGGATTATCTCCGCAGCCCAGATTGGGTACCGGGAGCCGGACTTTGCCCAAAATCCCCTGCAGGCAAATGTCCGGGCGTTAAAGGCGGAGATCTGCCGGGCCAGAGAGCTCTCCAAGGGCGGAGGCGGCCTTATCGGGGTAAATATTATGGTGGCCATGCGGTTCTATGAGGAGTATGTACGGGCAGCCGTGGAGGCGGGAGCGGATCTGATTGTATCCGGTGCCGGCCTTCCCGTGGATCTGCCCCGCCTGGTGGAGGGGACCAGGATAGGAATCGCCCCCATTGTGTCCTGCCTTCGGGCCCTGTCTGTGCTCTGGCGGCTGTGGGAGCGGCGGGGAAATCGGCGGCCGGATCTGGTGGTCATAGAAGGGCCCCGGGCCGGCGGACATTTGGGATTTTCCCCGGAGGAGCTGGCATGTCCGGAAAAGCTTGCCTATGATAAGCAGATCCGGGAAATGGTATCCTTTGTCCGGGAGAGAGAGCCCTCCCTTCCTGTGGTGGCGGCCGGCGGCATTTACCACAGGGCTGATGTGGAGCAGGCGTTTTCCCTGGGGGTGGACGGGGTGCAGGTAGCCACCCGCTTTGTGACCACCTGGGAGTGTGATGCCAGCCCGGCCTACAAGCAGGCGTACCTGGATGCAAAAAAGGAGGATATTGTCATTACTGCCAGCCCTGTGGGCATGCCGGGGCGGGCGATCCGAAACGCCTTTTTGCGGGAGCCCTCCCATCCGGTGAAAGCCTGCTACCAGTGTCTGGCTCACTGCAAGCCCAAGGAGATCCCCTATTGCATTACGGATGCCCTGATTCAGGCGGTAAAAGGGAATACGGACCAAGGGCTTTTGTTCTGCGGGGACAATGCCTGGCAGGCTACAAAAATAGAGCATGTATCTCAGGTAATGGAGGAGCTGGCGGGGAGCAGAATTTTATAGAAAGATCTGTAAAAACAACACACGAATATTGACAAAATACACAAAAAATGGCACACTAATAGCATAAAAGAAAGACTCAGGGGAAGGGAGGAAGGGGACCTTGGAGGGAAAATACAGAAGAGTGCGTGAGGCCCTTAAGAGCAGTCGCTATACGGTGGCCTTTTGTGGGACCGGCATGATGAAGGAGTCCGGAATGCCCAGTATGCGTGCCCCGGAGATTGCCTATGAGGTAGAGAAGAAGTATGGATATTCTCCGGAAGAGATTTTTTCATCAGCCTTTTATGCTACCAGGACAGAGACCTTTTTTGAGTATTATCGCGATGAGATGCTGGGGAAGCTTTTGGAGCCCAGCCGTGCGTTTTACGCTCTGGCCGAGCTGGAGCAGAGGGGAAGGCTTCAGTGCTTTATCACCAACAATGTATACAATCTGCCGGGAAGGGCAGGCTGCCGGAATGTGATCAATCTCCACGGAACTGTGGAGGAAAACAAATGTCCCCGCTGTGGAAAGAAATATTCTCTGGATTATGTGCGGAAGTCCAAGAGGACGCCGCTGTGTGAGAACTGTATGACAACCGTCAGACCACAGGTAATGCTGTTTGGAGAGATGGTGGACAATCAGCTTATGACACGGGCCGTGGAGGAGACGGAGAAGGCGGAGGTGCTTCTTGTGCTGGGAACCACGCTGAATTCCGGCCTTTGCGAGGGGTATGTGGATCATTTCAAGGGAAAGACCCTGATTTTAATCAACAGTACGGAGCATTATCTTGACAGAGCAGCCGATATTGTGATCTATGACGAGGTAAAGACAGCTCTTCCCAAGATTGTGTGGCCGGAATAAAAGGCGAACTTAAGGGAGGCCCTTTGGCGTCCCTTTTGTGGTCTGTAATATGGGTATGACAGAAAAGGAGACTTAGAGATGGATGCATTAAAGGAGAGAATCAAGGCAGAAGGAAAGCTTTTGGGTGAGGACATTGTAAAGGTGGACAGCTTTATTAACCATCAGGTTGACGTGGAGCTGATGGAGGCCATTGGGCAGGACATTGCGGAGCATTTTCAGGGCCAGGGAGTGACAAAGATCTTTACCATTGAATCCTCCGGCATTGCGCCGGCGGTGTTTGCGGCCAGGTATCTGGGTGTGCCCCTGGTGATTTTAAAAAAGCGCTCCTCCAAAACCCTAAGCCAGAACTTGTGGCAGACAGAGGTGATTTCCTATACCAAGGATGTCTCCTATGAATTGACCTTGTCCAAGGATTATATCAGCCATGAGGATCACATTCTCATTGTGGATGATTTCCTGGCCAACGGGGAGGCGGCTACGGGAGCCCTGCGTCTGATAAGAAAGGCCCATGCCACGGTGGCCGGCCTGGCGGTGCTCATTGAGAAGGTGTATCAGCCCGGCCGGGCTAAGCTTGAGGAGCAGGGTGTGACGGTATATGCCCAGACCCGGATTGCCCGCTGCGGGGAGCAGGGGATTGTCTTTGCGGACTAGGATGCTTTTTATAAATGGAAAAATATGGAAATTTGTTTCTGCGGGAGGTGTCGCCGGGATGAAATCCGGCGGCATCTTGCTATGGATACCCTTCGTCTGCAGGGCTTGTGCCTATGCGGACGGAGGGTAAAATTTACGGGGGGACCAAAAAGGGCTGGCAGGGCTTTTTGCCCAAGGCCGGAAGCCGGGGCAAAAAATTTAAAAATTTTGCAGATATTGAGGGCCGGGATTCGTTATATGGGATAGGAACACGTAGGGGAGGTGGTTTTCTATCAGCAGGGAGGAACAGCTGGAGGCTCTGATTGACCGGTATCAGAACCTGATTTTTTCCATCTGTTACCGGATAACCGCGGACTATTTTGCCGCCGAGGATCTGGCGCAGGAAACGTTTTTAACTGCATACGAGAAATCCGCCCTCTTTGACGGCAGAAATGAAAAAGCCTGGATTTGCCGAATCGCCACCAATAAATGTCTGGACTATCAAAAGCATTCCGGACGGCGCAGTGTTCCCACAGAAGAGGACTATTTTGTCGGCCAGGAGGCAGGGCGATCCTCTCCGGAGGAGGCCTGCCTGGAGGATGAGGTGCGGGAGGGGCTTAGGAAGGCCTGTGAGGGCCTTAAGCCGCCCTATAACGAGATTGCCCTGGAGCACTATTATTATGAGCTGGAAGTGGGGGAAATGGCAGCCCGGCATAACAAAAATCCCAAAACCATCCAGACCCAGATCTACAGGGCGAGAGGCATGCTTCGAAAGCTATATTCTGCCGGAAGGCCGGGGAAAGAGCCCCAGGCCGGTATTTTCAGGAGAGGAGGAGACCTAAATGAACCAGAGGGTTAGGGAGCAGACGGAAAGAGAATTGCCGGTCAGGCGAGAGGAAGAACTGTCCAACGCCCAGCTTGCGGCGCTTATAGCCCAGGTGGAGCAGAACGGAATGCTGCGGGCGCCGGTGGGTATGAAGCAGGAGATTCTGGAAAAGACCAGACGGGCGGATGTACAGCTGGTGATACGCACCCAGGATATGTCAAGGAAGCTGCAGGTTTTCTTCTATGGATTGAAGATCAGTATGGCGGCAGCCATAGCCATGTTCCTTATATTTTGGATGCCCCTGGATTCTTCCATTCCGGATATCAGTCAGCCGGCGGCCATAGAGATGGACTGGGATGAGGGACCGCAAAAGACCCTTGCCCAGCAGGTGGATGAGAAGGCGGAGGAGCTGGGACAGGAGCTTTCCAGGGCAGCCAGTGAGTGGATCAGAGATTTATCGGGCAAAAAGCAGGAATCAAGATGATAATTCGTGGAGGTGTGGTCATATGACAAAGAAAAAAAATGGATTTTGGACCTTCTGTTTTTCTTTTATACCAGGGGCAGGGCAGATGTATATGGGATTTATGAAAATGGGAATTTCTCTTATGGTGCTGTGTTTTCTGCCCTTCTATTGCGCCATAGAGTTTAGTATGGAAGGACTTTTGCTGATTGATGTGGTGATTTGGTTTTACAGCTTTTTTCATGTACACAACCTGCGGGCCATGGATGACGAGGAATTCTATGCCCTGGAGGATACGTTTTTATTTCATGTTTCGGAGGTCCAGGACTTTCCCCTGGATATTGCAAAAAAATATCAGAAGATTATTGGCGCTGGCTTGATTTTCTGGGGAGCTTCCATGCTCTGGAAAAATATCTGGGATATGGCGGCCTATCTTTTGCCTGAGCTCCTGCGGCGTTTGATAAATAATCTCACGTATCGGCTGCCTCAGATGGTTCTGGCTGCCGTGATTATCTGGCTGGGCGTTGTCATGATTCGGGGAAAGAAGCGGGAGCTCTATGAGGAAAGCCGTGTGGAGCAGGGGCTTTTTGTGGAGGCTTCGGAGAAAAAAACTGCGGAAGGGGAGGAATAGGGTATGGAGGAGACAGGGCGGATCAGACGTGTTGGAACGGTTACCTTTGGGGGAATGCTGGTTTTCTTCGGAATTCTGTTTTTGGTGCACATGTTTGCGCCTCAACTGAGCTATGCATGGATTTTCCGCCTCTGGCCCATAGCCTTTATCTCTTTGGGAACAGAGGTGCTGCTGGCCGGCTTTGGAAAGGACAGGGAAAAGCAGGTGTATGATGGATTTGCCATGTTTCTTCTGGCAGTGCTGCTGCTGTTTGCCTTTGGAATGGCGGCTGCGGATCTGTGCCTCCAGTATGGCAGATCCTGCACCTGGTATTTTTAGAGGAAGGTCAGGAGCCCTTAGAAAGGCTCTGCTCCCACTGCTTTTTGAAGCGGACATATTCCCGGATTTCGTGCTGGGTCAGGGAGGAGAGCTCTTTATAGGTAATGTGCATCTTGGTTTCCGGGCCGTCCAGGAAGATGCGGCTTCCCACAGGGGTGACGGCCGTATGCTTTCCGTAGGCACCGGTGGGTTCCCAGGCGCCGGGACGCTGTTTGGAGGAATAGGACAGAGCCTGTACCTGATCCTTGGCCGGATCATCGGAGAGTATGAGGCAATCCAGGGAGATGCTGTAAAATTCTGCCAGGCGGACTGCGGTATCCAGATCCGGAAAACGGGTGCCCCGCTCATAATTGGAATAGGATTGCCTGGAAATATGAAGCTGTTGACTGATGTACTTTTGCGTGTAGCCGTAAAAGGTGCGCAGTCGCAGCAAATTTTCGGCCAGATGGTAGGTTGCCATAAAAGCTCCTCCTGAAATTTTGTACATGCATTATAACAAAATGGTAACAAAGATAGATAAAAGGGAAACGGATCTCAACACAACAACTTAGTGTATGACAAATTGTGTGGAGATATGTAAAACAGAGCCGGGGAACCGGAAGCGCAGAAAAATTTTTTTTCAGGGTCCTGCATCCAAATGCGGGACTTTTTTGTCTAATAGGTGAATGTACATGAAGGAACAACAGGCCTGGTATTTCAAGATGGACCATTTATATAGGGAAGGATAATGGGAGGTGCACGATGGAGGAATTAATAAGGCGTGCCAGAGCATATGACGGAGATGCTTTTGTGGAGCTGATGGAGCAGCATAAGCAATCCATGTTTAAGGTGGCCTTTGCCTACCTGAAGCGGGAGGAGGACGCGGCAGATGCAGTCTCCGAGACCATTCTGGATTGCTTTGAGCATTTGGGGTCTTTAAAGGAGCCCCGCTATTTTTCCACCTGGCTGGTGCGGATTTTAATTAACAACTGCAAGGATATTTTAAAACAGAGCCAAAAGGTGGTCAGCATGGATGCGCTGGAAGGGGTTGAGCCCATAAGGATGAGCCGGGAGAACCGGGAGTTTCTGGAGTATTTGGAGCCCTTATCCCAGGAGGAGCGCATGGCAATGATACTGTTCTATGTGTGGGGCTTTCGTACCAGAGAGATTGCCCAGATTGTAAATCAAAAGGAGAGCACGGTAAAATCCAGGCTGCTCCGGGGAAGAGAGCGGATTAAGCAGGCCTTTTTTCCGGAACTGGTGTCAGGAGGGAACAGATGAAACAGGAAAACATGAGCAGAGTGGAGAAGAAGATGAATATGATGTGGAACCAGCCCTTAACCATAAGTGAAAAATCCGAAGATAAGATTCAGAGGGCCTATGCCCAGGTGCTCCGGCAGTGTGAGCAGAAAACAAAGACCAGGAAGGTGCGTTCCTTTCCAGGCCACTCCCTTCGTCGTCTGGCAGTGGCTTCTATGGCCGCTGTAATGCTGGTGGGAACCGGCGTGGGGGTGGCGGCGGCCATGGGCTATTTTACCAAGGGGGTGGAGCAGGAAAAGGAAAATCTCTCCTACAGCTTTCAGGTAAATTATGAATTGCAGCCGGTGGAGGTAAAGGCAGAGCCGGAGTACCTGCCCCAGGGAGTGGAGATGGGCAGTGACGGGAAATATTATGACAGCCAAAAGGAGGGCCGGGGAATCAGCATTTTGCCCATTAATATGCTGAATCTGGATACCAGCGAGGCGCAGATGAATTTCCGCTATGTGGACCAGGTGGAGCATACCACCATTCAGGATATGGAGGCGGATGTGATTTCCAGCAAGGACGCGGAGAAATACCATAGGGGAAATGACATTCTGCTGTTTAATCCCAGTCAGGGATATGTGATCTGGCTGTTTGGAGACTATGGTCTGCCGGTGGAGGAGCTAAAGAAGGTGGCTGAGGGGCTTAAGATTACCACGGAGGAGAATCCGGCCCTGGCCTATGACTCCCAGGAGGCTCTGGCAGCCAAGGAAGCTTTGGCGGCCAAGGAGGCCTCCGGGGGATTTGACGAGGCGTATGCCAATTTTATAGCAAACGGCATCCAGGCCGGGGACGTGACGGCTCTGGGAGAGGAGCGGGATTGTCCGTACAGCGGGGCAAGGTTCCGTATAGAGGAGGTGCAGGTATTTGACAGCATCTATGAAGTGCCCGGATATACGGAAGGCGGACTGTATGACAAAGAGGAGCTGGCATCCTGGATCAACGAGGACGGCACCCATAAGCCCTATGCCCGGGTCTGCTATGACAGGGAGAAGGGGGAGATTTTGCGGGAGGAGACCGTCAACGCGAAATTTATGGCCGTGAATATCCATGTCTCCCATTACGGGGAGACAGAGCAGGAGGATGTGGCCCTGGATGCCCAGCTGGTTTCCATGAAAAAACCGGGTTCCGACGGCGCCTATCATTTCCCGGATACCTTCTATGATGCAGTGCCCAGCGAGAACTATGACCTGCAGATGGATAATTACTGCTTTTATCTCAGCACGCCCCAGTATCTGGAGGGGGACACAAGGCTTCATTCCTTCTTCTACCGGGCCATGAATCCGGGGGAGGAGCTGAGCTACACCATTATCTTTGCAGTGGATGAGGATGTGCTGGCGGATGAGAATAACGAGCTGCTGCTGCGCTTGAATGCCTCGGCAGGAGAAGAGTATCTCTGCAGACTGGAAAAATAGCATAGGGGAAAGGCCAGAGCTTGACAGAGCTAAGGGAGGGGGATGTGAAGAGCATCCTCCTCTTTGGCTCTTTGGTCTATGTTCTTCTTGTAATCCGCCCCGTTTTCTGTTATGGTATTCCCAAGCCAGGAGGGAGCTTCCATGAAAAAATTTTTCAAAATTGGGGAAATCTGTAAATTATTCGGTGTGGGACCGGATTCCCTCCGATACTATGAGCGGATTGGGATGATCAAGCCTCAGCGGGGAGAAAACGGCTATCGCCTTTACAGCGCCTATGATATCTGGAAAATCAACATTATCTGTGATTTGCGGAGAATCGGCCTGTCTACGGAGAAAATCGCCTCCTATCTGGAAAACCGGAGCCCCCAGTTTACAGAGGATTTTCTTTTGAAGGAGCTGGAATATATCACCGAGCAGGAGGAGCACCTAAAAAATCTTCGGGAAAATATTCTGCACCGTCTGGGAAATATCCGGCATTCCTACCATATGAAGGTGGGGGTGGTGGAGCGGAAGCGTTTTGAAAAACGGTATTACCATGAGATCCAGGAGAGCTATAAAAACGATGACGAGATGGACATTCTCACAGGGATGCTGGTGAGCCTGAACAAAAAGGATTTGTACCTGGTGGGCAATAATCAGATTGGCTCCTTTGTCTCCATTCCAAAGCAGGAGGATCTGGAAGATCAGCAGTATGATTCCGCCTTTGTAATCAGCGAGGAGGGAGCCAAGAGCATACCGGGGGGAGAATATATTTCCATCAGCTACCGGGGAGATTACGGACAGACCTTTCAATATATTCCGGTTTTGCTCCAATATGCCAGAGAACATGGACTGCGTCCGGTGGGGAGGTTCCTGGAGCTTCTGTGGATTGACATTCACGAGGCTGTTCGGGTGGAGGATTTCCTTACGGAGGTGCAGATTCGCGTGATAGAAGAGGGGTGACTTGATATAGAAATCCAAGTCACCCCCTATTTGTCCTTTTGTCCTTTGCTCTATGCCTTGTGATACGTTTCCTGACCTTAAGGCCGTTTTTGTCTCTTGCCGCAGGAAACATGTGGGGGCCAAGGCTGCACAGAAGAATGGCAGCAAGGGGCATGAGAAGATTAAAATAGGTGTGGGAAGCATAGGCGCCTGTGGGAACGCCCAGGATTCCCGTCACATAGATCCCGCAGGTATTCCAGGGAACCAGCACAGAGGTGGCTGCGCCCCCGGCCCCCAGGGCAATGGTGAGCCAGGTTGGCTTTACATCCAGCCTCTGGTATTCCCTTTGAAACATTTTTCCCGTGAGAGCAATGGAGATGTATTGCTCCGGCAGCAGAAGGTTTACCAGGATACAGCAGAGAATGGTAATGAAAACCAGAGTGGCACGGGAGTGAACCAGGCGCATGACCTGTCTCATAAGGGCCTGCATCTGGCCGGTTTTTTCCATAATGCCCCCAAAGGTCATGGCAAGCAGGATCATGGAGACGGAGTACATCATGGCTTCCAGACCGCCGGCTGTCATGAGGGCGTCAAAGAGGGGATTCCCGCTCTGGGCCAGGTAACCGGAATAGCCGCAGAGGAAGAGCTCCCTTAGGGGGGCATCCTGGAAGAAAAGCCCCCAGGCTGCGCCGCCCCCAATGCCCAGGAGAATGGCGGGGATGGAGGGAAGCTTAAAAAGCACTCCCAGAATCAAAAGCAGCAGGGGCAGGAAGCAGGCAGGGGAGATGAAAAACGCTGTGTCCAGAGCCCGGGCCAGAGACGAGATGCCAAAAAAGGCGTCAGAGCCCGGGGAAGCCTGAAATTTCAGCCCCACGATTCCGTATAAGAGAAGAGCCAGGACATAGGCAGTGCCGGCCACCGGGGCCATGGCTTTGACATTTTGGAAAATATCCACGCCTGTGACCGCAGAGGCCAGGTTGGTGCTGTCCGACAGGGGGGAGAGCTTGTCTCCCACGTAGGAGCCGGAGATAATGGCTCCGGCGGCCAGTCCGGAAGGAAGGCCCATGGCCTGGCTGACCCCCATAAGCGCCAGGCCCACGGTTCCCACCGTGCCCCAGGAGCCAGCAGCCATGGAGACAAGAGAGCAGATTCCCATGGCCGCGGCCAGAAAATATTCGGGGGATAAAAGCTTAAGCCCGTAATAAATCATGGAGGGAACCACCCCGGCGGCGATCCAGACCCCAATCAATACCCCGATAAGCAGCAGGATAAGCACGGATTCCAGGGAGGAGGCGATGCCCTCCAGCATGCCGGCTTTTATATCCTCCCAGGAATAGCCGGTGAGAGACGCCATGCCTCCGGCGGCCACACAGCCGATAAGCATGGCCACATGAGGGCTGGCGTCAAATTGGGTGACAGAGGCAAACAGGGCCAGGCCGGTAATTCCCACGGTGACAAGGGCGTGCATGCAGGTAACTTCCTTTTGTCTCATGGAAAACCTCCCTTTCCCGGATTTAAGTGGCAGAGTGACACATGCGGCCGTCCACCATGGTAAAGCGGACCTGGGTTTTCAGGATGTGGCTGGGATCCAGGGTAAAGAGATTTTGATCAAGGACAATGATATCCGCCTTTTTGCCGGCCTCCAGGGTGCCTGTTTCTGTTTCCCGGTAATCCAGGTAGGCGGATCCAATGGTATACCCCTTGAGGATTTGGGCCATGGTCAGGCGCTGCTCCGGGATCCAGCCCTCTCTTGGAGTATCGTCCCCGTAGCGGCGAGTCACCCCCCGGTAGACCCCTAAAAGGGGATTGTAAATCTCGGCAGGGCTGTCCGCCCCGCAGGCGATCCGGGCGCCGGATTCCACCAGGGCACGGTAGTTGAAGCAGTATTTTTCCCGAAGGGGGCCCACTTTTTTGGGATACATATTGTCCGCCTGGCAGAGACATCCCAGGGTCACATGGGGCGGATGGATATCGGCAATGACTCCCAGCTCCGCAAAGCGGGGAATATCCTCCGGGTGAATGCATTCAATATGGGCGATGGCGAAGCGTTCTCCCCGGTTTCCTCCGCCAAGGCGGCATTCCTGGGCTATGTTAAGGGCTCCCCGCACGGCTCCGTCCCCAATGCAGTGAATGCGGATGCGAAAGCCCTCCTCATTGGCGGCCAGAATTTCCCGGCGCAGATGCTCCGTATCCGGCTCCATCAGATTGCAGGTGTTTGGCATGTCGGAGTAGGGCTCCACCATCTGCGCCGTGTTGCTTAGGATAGAGCCGTCATAAAAATATTTGGCTGAGGTGAATTTCAGGTAGGGGTTGTTCTCATAGCGCTGCCGGAATTCCCGAAGGGGCGCAAGATCCCCCTGAAGCAGGGTGGTATACACGGAAAGGGAGAATTTCAGGGTGAGGGCGCCCTCCTCCTTAAGCTCCTCCAGAAGCTCTATGGGAAGCCCCCGGTAATCAAAGTGCATATCGCTGATGCTGGTGATTCCCCAGGCATTCAGCTGGGCAATTTTGGCCCGGATCCAGTTTTTTGCAAAGCTTCGGTTTTCCATGAGAAGATTGACCGTGTGGTTGATAACCGGATGTATGGCGATTTCATCCAGATAGCCTGTGGGCTCCCCCTGGGCGTCATGGAAAATTTTTCCTCCTATAGGCGGCACAGTATCCCGGGTAATGTGAAAGAGCTCCAGGGCCCTGGAGTTTAGCCAGGCGCCATGCCCCTCAATGCGCTCAATGACCACCGGCCGGTCTGGGATCAGGCGGTCCAGGGATTCCCTGGTGGGGTAGACCGTGGGCCAGCGGGCGGGATCGTAGTCAAAGCCCAGGACAACGGGAAAGTCCGGGGGAAGGGTCTGGGAGTAGGCATAGATCCGTTGAGCGGCCTCCTCCTCGGATCGGGAGGAGAGAAGGCTGATGCCATGATCGATGAGCATGGTGAAAAACAGATGTCCGTGGGAATCTATAAATCCGGGCATAACAAGGCCGTCCCCGCAGTCTATAACCTTAGTCTTTGGCCCGCAGTATTTTTCATAGTGAAAATCATGTCCCACGGCCACAATGGTATCCTCCTGTACGGCCACATAGCCGGAGAAGGGGGCGTCGTGAACAGAATCAAAGATGGCATTTCCGCAGAAAATGGTGGTGGCGTAATTCATAGGGTTCCTCCTTTCTTATAACAGGCTGCCAAAGATAAAAAAGCCCAGGCAAGAGATGACAAAGGATATAAGGGTGTAGGGCAGCACAGCCACGCCGTAGTAGTTGGGCTTGATGCCGCAGGTTTTGGACACAATGAGAACTGCGTCAGAGCAGATAAAGTTGGTGCTGCACACCGTGGAGGCAGCCACAACGGCGGCGCCTGCAATAATGGGATTTGCGCCAACGGCAAAGGCGATGGGCATGACAATGGGGAAGAAGATCATGGACATATCCCAGCAGCCTCCTCCAAAATATCCGTAGATGCCGCACACAAGAAAGATCATCATGGGCACAATGGAGCCGGAGAGATAGGGGGTGACAGACTGGACCACAAAGTCAGACACTCCCAGGCGGGTATTGATTTCCACCAGGGTAAAGGCGCCGATAAGCTCCAGATATACAAAGAGCATACTGTTGATGCCCTCATAGGAGGCCTTAAAGTAGTCGGCCAAAGAGGACCTTTTCCGGAGAAAGATAATCACGGTGGTGACCAGAATACTGGCAATGCAGCCGATAAACACGTTTACATCACAGACCATGGTGACCAGAATCAGCACCAGCATAGGGATAAGAAAATACCAGGGATTGGCCTTTTGTCCTTCCAGGGACTGTCCCTTTTTCATGACAGCTTCCACCCGAACCTCCATATCATTGTCCGCTACCTCGGCGGGGCAGACAATGCCTTCTTCTTCCGCCAGGCGGAAGTGCTTTTTCAGCAGACCAAATTTAGGAATAATTCCCAGTATCACCAGAAATACCAGGATCAGCATGGCCCAGTCGTAGAATAGGTAGGGAAGGGAATGAAGATAGGCCACAAAGGCGGAGCCGCCTACGGTGATGCCGTATTCCTGGTAGAGACCCTGAAAAAATACGGCCCAGGTGGATACGGGAATGAGAACGCAGACAGGGGCGGCGGTACAGTTGACCAGATAGCTGAGAAAGGTTCGGGGAACCCGGTAGCGGTCCGTCAGGCTTTTCATGGAGGTAACCACAGCCAGATTGTTCAGATAGTCATCTACAAAGATGATCCAGCCCAGGAAATAGGTGATTAGCAAGGCTTTTTTCTTGGTGTTAGCAAATTTGCTGATCCACAGGCCAAAATCCGTGATGCTTCCGGACAGATCCAGAAGCTGAATAAGGATTCCGAAAAGGCCCAGCAGTAAAAACAGGTAGGGAATCATATCCCCCCGGATAGCGGATTGCACCAGATCCGTCCAGACCACGGCCGGATTGCCTCCGTAGCAATAGGCCACCAGCAGGGCGCCTACAGAGGTACAGCCCAGCATGGCCAGGAGAACCCGCTTGGTGGGGAGCATAATGGCAAACAGAACAACGACAGGCAGCAGACAGAAAATTCCCAGTTGATTCATGGTTATCCCTCCTTTGTAATAAATGGGGTGAGAAACGTTTTGGTACATTTACATGGGCGCCTTGTAAAAAAGAAAAATGTTTGCATAAAATCGCACAAAAATAAAAGAAAATATTCCGAAAAAATGTGCAAATATGCTATAATCGAATTATAAACCTTAGTATAATACTAAGGTCAATACGGTTTTGAAAAAATGTGGGTGGAAACTTTTGGAAAATTGGGAAGTGATTTTGTGAGCTGCGGGAAAGAAAAATGGCAAACCAGAGACAGCCCCCGGATTGGGGACACTGTCAATGGATTTGCCACTCTGATTCTGAAAAATGAGTATCGGAATGAATTTTTGCAGGCAGTCTCTAAAGCGCCTCAACCATAGCCCGAATATAGGCCGGACCGGTCCCGCAGCATCCCCCCAGCAGGGAGGCGCCAGCGTCCCGCAGCTTTCGCATATGCAGGGCAAATTCCTCCGGGCCCATGCTGTACACGGCTTCCCCGGTCTCGGTGATAACCGGCATCCCGGCATTGGGCTTTGCAATGACAGGAACCGATACCCGGGAGGCAATGGCAGAGATCACGGCCTCCAGCTGGTCCGGGCCCACGGAGCAGTTGCAGCCCACAGCGTCGGCGCCGATTTCCTCCAGGGAGGTGACGGCGTCGAAAATATTTCCCCCAAAGAACAGGCTCCCATCGGCCTCGCAGGTCAGAGAGGCCAGCACAGGAAGATCGCAGACAGAGGCGGCCGCGTCCAGCACCACCATGGTTTCCTCCAGGGAGATCATGGTCTCCACCACCAGAAGATCCACGCCGGCCTGGACCAGGCAGGTGATCTGCTCTTTATAGCACTCCAGAAGCTCTTCGTAGGTGAGGGGGCCGTAGGGCTGCATAAAGCTGCCTGTGCCGCCGATATCTCCGGCAACCAAAAGGTTCCTTTTGCCTGCCAAAGCTTTTTCCTTGACCAGCTCCCTGGTAAAGCCTGTCAGGGTATGATTTAGGGCTTTCACCTTATCCCTCAGGTGGTTTCCTTCTATGCCGTGTCCCTTTAGGCCAATGCGGTTGGCCAGAAAGGTGGGGGCGTAAAGAATCTGGGAGCCGGCCTCCACATAGGCGGATTGAAGCTTCTGGATGACATCAGGGTGCTCCTCCACCCAGAGCTCCGTGGCTACGCCCCGTGGCATACCCATTTTCAGCAGGTTGGAGCCGGTAGCTCCATCCAGTATTACAGGCCCTTTTTTTGCCAGGGCTGAAAATTCCTGTTTTGTCATAATGTAATTTCCCGTTCCTTTCCGAAGGGGGCGGCAGCCTTCTATTGCCTGCTTTGCGCTTCCTTCCTATGCGTAAGCTTTTATGGTGTCCATAATCAAAAAAGCCGTGAATCAAACACGAAAGGAGGATTCACAGCTCTTTTGGTAAGCAAGACGATAAGCCGGGTTATGTCGCGAATAATCATCTATCTAGGCCTGCCGTTGCCGGCAGGCTCAAGCAACCCACCTGAGACAGCCGGGCCGGCCTATGTCTCGTTTCGGTCTTGCTCCGGATGGGGTTTACATGTGCCCCGGCCGTTACCGGCCGGGCGGTAGTCTCTTACACTGCCCTTCCACCCTTACCAGCCAGGGGCTGGCGGTATATTTCTGTTGCACTGGCCTTGGAGTCGCCTCCACCGGACGTTATCCGGCATCCTGCCCTTGGGAGCCCGGACTTTCCTCACCTGACGCCTTTCGGTCTTGTCAGCCGCGATTATTTGTCTTACTTACGGTCTATAATTTTAGCATGGGACAGCCCTGGGCGCAAGGATTTTCTGCAAATCCCCCGTAAAAATATCTGCACCAAAATATCTGCACTTTCAGACCAAAATATCTGATCATGATATCTGATTATGATATCTGGTCAAAATATCTGATCATGATGTCTGGTCAAAATATCTGATCAAAATGTCCGATCAGGGAATGGCACTCAGAAATCTATGTCATGCTCGCACTCTGCGGCAGCTCCGATATTCTGGGTGTTCAGGGTGCGCCGTTTCATTCTCTGCTCCTCGGATTGTTCCAGAATAAAGTCCTTGATAGTCCGGGCGTTTCTGATGTGGGAGAGGATAAGCTTGGGGTGTGTCACATCTCCCGTGTTGCACACTACGGTTCCAAGACCAAACATACGTTCCAGCAGAGAGGACTGCAAGGACACATCCTGGATCTTGTACATGTAGCAATCATTTTCTTTGCGGTTCAGAAAGCCCTCGTTGATGGTGACCAGATCCTCCTTCACCGTATAGACGGTGAAGGTAAAGGGAAGTCCCAGAAAGGGCCAGCGTTTTCGTTCCTGATATTCCATAGATGATACTCCTTTCGGTTTTTGGAGCAAAGGGCTCCTTTGCCTTTATTTTATATAGAAGCTTGGGGAAATACAACTGTTTTCTGGTTTAACGATCCCCCCTGATATACTCCACCAAGGGCGCCAGATATTCCTTATCCGTCCAGTCCCACACCTGCCCGGCGGAGGACAACAATTCCCGCATCCAGGGCTCCAGAGCATGGGGCTCCTTTTTGGCCACAGCCTTTTTCAGCATTTTGCACAGGGTGCGATCCGTCCAGGACATCTGCGCCTCATTCCAGGCGCCTCTTCCATAAAAGGCCGGGATATTTTGAAGCTCCCCCTTGAGATTTTGGGCTCGCACCTGGGCAAAGGCCTTCTCCTCATAGGGAGAGGCTCCCACAAAGAAAACAGCCAGTTTTTTGTCCCGGATTCGGGGATACGCCTTTTTCAAAGGGGCAAGGCACGCCAGACCTCCCGCGTAGATCCCTCCGGCAAAAACAATCCAGTCGTATGCCTGAAAGTCCATGTCCTTCCATTGCCGGGCATCCCGGATATCACAGGCCAGGGCCTCTCTCAGCAGGAAGGCGTATTTTTTTACAGCCTCGTATTTTGACTTGTATACAACTGATCCCTTTTCCATATACTCTATTCCTTTCCCCCTTTTACTCTGGGACATTCCCTGTATGTTTCGTTGCATTTTCTCTGGCGCGCTGCTCCAAATGGGCAATCCCTGTATAAAGCCGGGACAAAAGATGAAATAGGGTCTCCATTTCCTCATCGGTATACACATCAAACAGGCAAGCCAATTCTTCCCGGTATGCGGCAAAATCCGTCTGAAAATAGGAATGTGCCCGGTCCGTGGGACAGATGCAAAAGGCCCTGGGATCCCGGGGGCTCTCCTCAATGGTGACAAAGCCCTTTTTGCCCAGGGCATCCGCAAGCTTCTTAATATTTTGCCGGGAGCAACCCAAAAGACTTCCCAGCTGGGTAAACGTTAAGGGCGCCTCAGACTGTCTGACCAGGGAGAGCAGCATAAACTGCTTCAGGGTCAGCTCCGGGATGTGGTTGTCAAAGAGGGTTTGTAGTTTATTTCCGGCGATAGATAGGGTGCTGAAAATAGCCTTTCCCTGGTTTTCCCGGGTGTGGGAAAAGCGGGCAAGCAAAGGATCCAGATTCATAGGTGCCTCCTTATTGGTCTTAAGCTGCCTCTTTAAGTATAGTAACTTGTTACCAATATGTCAAGCTTAAATACAAATGCCTGAGAGAAGGCAAAGATTTATGGAGATGGGTTTTTTCTTTGGCTGTTTTTTGACTGATTTTTCGAGATTTTTCGAATCAGGTCATAGAGAGAGAATCGCAGGAAAATGCTTGTTTTTTAGCTTTAGCGCTGATATAATGGGAAGAGACTTCTGTATGAATTTTCCAGCTTTTTTGGCTGAAAATTTTAGGGAGATCGGGTTGAAAAAATTTGTTTAAGGGAGTACGGTTATGGACCAGAGAAGAGAAGAGTCTGCCCAGACGGGTGGAGGCAAACGCGGGTTTGGAATTACGGGAAAGCTGGTGTTTGCTATTGTGGGCAGTGTAGTGATTGCTGTGGCGATTTTGTTTGCTGTGGTTTATATGCAGATGTCTAATGCGTTGCTGGAAAAGAGCGAGGATCTGCTGCAGACCACCACGGATAAGACCCTACAGGAGACCAGGGCGTGGATGAACAGCACGCTGACCATGCTGGAGGCCCAGCGGGATACCATTGAATATGAGGATATGGATGTCCCTGCTATGATGGATTATATCCGGCACACCGTGGATCAGAATGATGCCTACCCGGCAGGCTTGTATGTGGCGCTGACGGATGGCTCTCTGTATCACGCCACCTTTGTGCCCGGGCCAGATTTTGATTCCACGGCCAAGAGCTGGTATCAGGATGGCATTCAGTCGGAGGCCTTTATTTTAGGGGATGTGTACTTTGACGAGGACAGCCAGTCCTATGTGGTGGGCGCCTCCGGGGTGTTGAAGGACCAGAGGGGAGAGGTGCGCGGCGTGGCGGCTGCGGATGTGTATCTGGACTCCATCTCCAGGATTGTAAGCGGGGTGCAGATTGAGGATACCGGCGGCATTTTCCTGGTGGATACCCGGACGGATACCATTATCGGCCATCGGGACGCCTCTGTAACCGGTCAGATTCTCGGCGAAATGACAGATGGCATGTATGCATATGCCAGCCAGCAGATTCGCGGGGGAAAGATGGGGCTGTCTCTCTACGATAATACATATATTCAGGTGGAAAAGGTTCCGGGAAGCGACTGGATAGCGGTGGCCTATGTGTCCCGGGGAGAGGTTTTGCAGGAGCTTAATCAGCTCACAGCCAGTATGCTGATAGTGGCGGTTTTGGCGGTTCTTGTGCTGATTCTCCTGGTGGTGATTCAGGTGCGCCGCGTTATTGGCCGTCCGGTGAAGGAGCTGAGTCTGGTGGCTACCCGGATTGCCCGGGGAGAGCTTGATCAGGCCATTCATTATCAGTCCCGGGATGAGCTTGGGGTGTTGGCCGACGACTTTAACCAGGTTACCCTTCGGCTGCGGGAATATGTGGCCTATATTGCGGAGATCTCGGAAAAGCTTAGGGAGATTGCGGATGGAAATCTGGCCTTTACCCTGGAAAATCAGTATACCGGGGAATTTGAGAAGATCAAGATTGCTTTGGATGAGATATCCCGTTCTCTGAACCGGACCATGGGGCAGCTGCAGTCTGCCTCCAGAGACGTGGCCGCCGGTGCACAGCAGGTTTCCAGCGGCGCCATGACCCTGTCCCAGGGCTCCACAGAGCAGGCGGCTGAGGTGGAGACTCTGGCCGGGCATATGGGAGACATGTCTGACAGCGTCCACAACATTGCCAAGGGCGCCCAGGAGGCCAGCCGTATTTCCCAGGAGGTGAAGAAGGGACTTCTGACCAGCAACGACAAAATGCAGAACATGACCGGGGTGATTCAGCGGATCAGCGAAAAATCCACGGAGATCCATAAGATCGTCAAAACCATTGAGGATATCGCCTTCCAGACCAACATTCTGGCTCTCAATGCAGCCGTGGAGGCGGCCCGGGCGGGAAGCGCAGGAAAGGGCTTTGCCGTGGTGGCTGATGAGGTACGGGCTCTGGCAGGAAAATCCTCCGAGGCGGCCCGGGAGACCACGGTTCTCTTAAGCCAGACAGTGGAGTCCATGGACGAGGGCGTGCTTGCGGCCCAGGATACGGCAGATTCCATGCTAAAGGTGGTGGCTCATGCGGATGAGATGAATAAGCTTATCGACGGCATTGCCAGCTACACCAGGCAGCAGGACGCCAACGCAGAGGAGATTACCCGGGGAATCGAACAGATCTCTACCGTGGTTCAGACCAATGTGGCTACGGCGGAAGCCAGCGCTGCGGCCAGCGAGGAGCTGTCCGGGCAGGCGGCCATGCTGCGGGAGCTGGTGGCCAGATTCCGGCTGCTGGATTCGTGATTCCGAAAAGATAGTTGTTGAAATCCCCATGGTTTTGATGTAACATAGTACGAGATATGCTTACTGAAAATCAAGATGCGCAGGGCGCATAAGAGAAATGGGAGGGATCGAAATGAGACATTTGATGAGTCCTCTGGATTTCACTGTGGAGGAGCTGGACCGGCTGCTGGATCTGGCCAACGATATTGAGAAGAATCCGGAGAAGTACGCACATGCCTGTGGGGGGAAGATTTTGGCAACGCTGTTTTATGAGCCCAGTACCCGGACACGGCTAAGCTTTGAGTCCGCCATGCTGCGTCTGGGGGGACAGGTGCTGGGATTTTCCAATGCCGCGTCCAGCTCAGCCGCCAAGGGGGAGAGTGTGTCGGATACCATCCGCATGATTTCCTGCTACGCGGACATCTGCGCCATGCGGCACAATAAGGAGGGCGCGCCCATGGTGGCCAGCCGGGTTTCCGGGATTCCGGTCATCAATGCCGGAGACGGCGGACACCAGCACCCCACCCAGACCCTGACGGATCTTTTGACCATCCGCTCTTTAAAGGGACGCCTGAATCATCTGACCATTGGTCTGTGCGGGGACTTAAAATTTGGACGGACCGTACACTCCCTGATCAACGCCCTGGTGCGCTATGACCATATTTCCTTTGTGTTTATCTCCCCGGAGGAGCTTCGGATTCCCGACTATATCCGGGAGGATGTGCTGGATGCCAGAGGGGTGCCTTACAAGGAGGTAGAGCGGCTGGAGGATGTCATGGGAGGCTTGGACATTCTCTATATGACCCGGGTACAGCGGGAGCGCTTTTTCAATGAGGAGGATTATGTACGCCTGAAGGATTTCTACATTTTAGATAAGAAGAAAATGAAGCTTGCCGGGCCGGATATGCTGGTGCTGCATCCTCTGCCCCGGGTGAATGAGATCTCCGTGGAGGTGGATTCCGATCCAAGAGCTGCCTATTTCCGGCAGGTACAGTACGGGGTCTATGTGCGTATGGCCTTGATTCTCACATTGCTGGAGGTGGAAGTATAATGGGTGTATTGAACGTTGGACGCATTGAGGAGGGCTTTGTGCTGGATCACATTCAGGCCGGCCGGAGCATGGAGATTTACAAATACCTGAACCTGGATAAGCTTGATTGCACGGTAGCCATTATTAAAAATGCCAAAAGCAACAAAATGGGCTTAAAGGACATTATCAAGATTGAGTGCTCCCTGGATTATATTGATCTGGATGTGCTGGGCTTTATTGACCACAGCATTACCATTAATATTATCAAGGACAATGAGATTGTGGAGAAGCGGGGGCTGACCCTGCCCAAGGAGATTGTCAATGTGATCAAGTGCCGGAATCCCCGGTGCATTACCTCCATTGAACAGGAGCTGGACCATATTTTTGTGCTGACAGACCCGGAGAAAGAGGTGTATCGGTGCAAATACTGTGAGGAAAAGTATAAGAAAAAGTAAAGAGAGCTTTGAGATAAAAGAACAAGGAGGCAAGAGAGGTTATTCTCTTGCCTCCTTATTTTTGTGGGCCTGGCTGTTATACCCGCCCTGTCTCCATAAAGGCCGTCCGGTCATACCGCCCGGTGAGGAGATAGGGTACGATTTCCTCGGCGTCAAGCTTCTCTGCCAGGTTTAGCTTGTGCACCAAAAGGCTGTTTTTGGAGTATGCGCCTCCCACAATGGTATGAATGGGAAGCTCTGCCCAGGGATCGTCCAGAGAGGACTTTAAGGTCAGGGAGACAGTACCCGGCTCCCAGGACTGGTAATTGTACTCACACAGATTCTGCAGAAGGGCTCCGTTCACAAAGTGGGAGACGCCCTGCTCATCGGGAATCCGGTCAAAATGGAAGTAGAAGCCTCCTCCAAAGACCTGCTTTCCGGCTGCGGGAGCCTGGTAAAGGGCATGGGTCAGAGGACTATTGTACTGGCCCAGCTCCATGGTCATATCCACCAGCTGGGTGCCCCGGCGGGTCACACCGGCTGTGACCGTGCTGCCGTTTCTGCGGATGACAAACTCTGCCCCAAGCTTCTTGGGGATGGAGCCGTTGTCCCGGCCGCACTGTACAGCCATCTCCGCCCCCGGTCCGCCCAGAACCAGGCTGATGGGATAGAGGCCCAGAGATTTTCCGTAGGTGGCATACACCCCTAAAATTGCCTCATAGTAATCGTCTGCAAAGCTGGGCTTATGAATATGGCAGACGGACAGGGTAACCACGGGCATGGAAAACGGCTTCAGGGGCGGTGGGAGGATCCGGGATATAGCCGCGGGATCCGTCAAATAGGCCATGTACAGACCTTCCTGCTCATCCATCAGAGAAATTTTTCCAAAATTTTCCATCTCTTCCTTGGGTGTATAGAAGGCAGTGACTTTCTTTGGCTCCCTAAACAGGGAACGGGCAGCCTCATAGCCGGCTCGCACAGCCGGAGCAATGGTGCCATCCTTTACGGCGCTTCCCACGGCCACGGCAGGGATTCCCATTTCCTTAAGCTCCTCCGCCAAAGTGGTGTCCGGCCGGTAGCCCATGGACAGAACCACGGCATCACAGGGCAGGGTTACCACAGAGTGATCCTCCTGCTTTTCCAAAATCACAGAATCTGCTCCGATTTCCTTAAGCCCATGTCCAAGAAGGAATCGGGCGCCGTATTTGGCCAGACGGCCGCACACATCTCCCACATTGGTGTGGTTGGCAGTGGGAGCCACCTGATTCAGGAGATCCGCGATGGTGACCTGACAATTTTTGGCAGCCAGATATTCTCCCGTCTCGATTCCCGTCATCCCTGCTCCTATGATGGTGACCTTCTTTCCGGAGAGATCCACCTGGCCTTCCAGGACCTGGGCAACCGTGTATACATGGGGGCGGTCCACGCCGGGGATTCTTTTGGGAACCACGGCCTTGGAGCCGGTGCCGGTGATGACGGCATCGGGCTTCAGCTCGGCAATGGATTCTGGGGTGGCGGTGATTCCGGTGCGCACCTCTACGCCAAGCTTCTCAAAGGCAGCCCGGTAATAGTCCATGACCCATTCCATGCGCTCCTTAAAGGGAGGCATTTTCGCCTGGTTTATGGTGCCGCCCAGGGCCTCTCCCTGCTCCAGAAGGGTGACACGGCATCCCCGCTCTGCCAGGGTCTTGGCTGCCATCATGCCGCTGGGACCGCCGCCCACAACCACCACATGATGGTGGGCGCAATCATAGGGCAGGTCTCCGTATGCTTTCTCCCTGGCCAGCCGGGGATTCAGGGCGCATTCTGCGGGCAGACCGGCTGCATTGTACTCATTCAGGCTTTCGAAGCACCGAAGGCAGTTGATGCACCTGCACAGCTCCTTTTCCCGGCCCTCCTGCACCTTTTTCCCCCATTCCTCGTCAGCCAGCCAGCTGCGGCCCATGGAAATAAAGTCCTCCACGCCCTCCTCCAGGAATTTTTCCGCCACAGCGGGCTCCCGGATAGCGGAGACGCCCATCACCGGAATCCTTACATGATCCTTTACAGCCTTTATCAGATCCCGCCGCCAGCCCTGCTGGAAGGACACCGGCTCCACACAGGTCATGCCTGTCTCATAGAGACCCACAGATACGTCTATAAAGTCCAGACCCTGGGCCTCCAGAGCCATGGCAATCTTTACGCCGTCCTGAATATGGATATAATCCTCGGTAACTCCAGTTTTATCCAGAAATTCTTCCACAGAGAGGCGCACGCCAATGGGGAAGTCCGGCCCGCAGGCGGCGCGAATGCCGGAGATAATCTCACAGACCATGCGCAGGCGATTTTCAAAGCTTCCTCCATAGGCATCCGTCCGTTTATTGGTATAGGGGGACAGAAATTGCTGAAGCAGATAGCCGTGGGCACAGTGAAGCTCTACGCCGTCACAGCCAGCCTTCTGAACCCGGACAGCCCCTGCCACAAACTGGCCGATAAGCTCCTTTACCTCCTCTGTGGACAGAGCTCTGGTGGGCTGCTGTAAATATTTACAGGGAATGTCAGAGGCGGAAACCACCGGCGCTCCTCCCAAAAGCGCGGTGACAGTCTCCCGGCCCGGATGGTGGAGCTGGATAAAAATTTTGCTGCCATGCTTATGTACCGCGTGGGCCAGCCGGCTCAAGGGCTGGATGTGCCGGTCCTGGGTAACCGAGAGCTGGCGCATCAGGCCGGGGCCGTGGACATCGTTTACCCGGGTGATTTCCGGTATAATCAAGCCTGCGCCTCCCAGAGCACGGGCCTCATAGTAGGCGATCATGTCCTCGCTGGGCGTGCCGTCCAGGTTGGCCAGACCAATGCCCATGGGGGACATAACCAGGCGGTTTTTCAGGGTCACGCTTCCGATTTTTCCCTCAGAAAACAGTTTGTCATACATATAAATTCCTCCTTACGCTGGGTCTGTCAAAAGATGGTGTAGCCGCCGTCCACAGCCAAGGCTGCGCCGTGAATATAGCTGGACTCGTCGCTGGCCAAAAATGCAATGGCCTTTGCCACCTCTTCCGGGCTGCCCGGACGGCCGGAGGGGCTCATCTTGATTTTCATATTTACCGGGTGCTGCGGCATACTCAAAACCCTGGCGATCATCTGGGTATCAATGGGCCCGGGCAATACGGCGTTGATACGAATGCCGGAATGGCCGTGATCCAGGGCAATCTGCCGGGTCAGTCCCAAAAATCCATGCTTGGCGGTGGTATAGGCGATGCCGCCCCGGCCCGCTCCTGTAGAAGCCATGGAGGCAATATTTACAATGGTGCCGCCCCCGGCCTTTTCCATAAGGGGAATGACCCGCTTCATAAGCTGGAAGGGAGCCGTCAGGTTGGTGGCCAGCACCTTGTCCCATTCCTCGTCGGTGATCTGATCCATATTGGCCAGGCTGCCGCCCACCCCTGCATTGTTTACCAGAATATCGATTTTCCCGTAGGCTTGAAGAGTGGCCTGCACCAGAGCATCCAGGGCCTCCCCGGAGGTTACGTCCGTTCTCTGGAAAATAGCCTCTCCCCCTGCCTCCTGAATCTGAGCAGCCACAGCCTTTCCCGCATCCTCGGTAGTCCCTACCACCACAACCTTTGCGCCCTGCTCTGCCATTAAAATAGCCGTAGCCTTGCCAATCCCCTTGGTGGAACCTGTTACGATTGCAACCTTATCCTGAAATCTCATACCCCATCTCTCCTTTTCTTTATAATGGAAAAACCATACTTGCCGGCAGAGAGCCAGACATGTGCTTATCTGCCAACAAGTGGTTCCCTCTATGTGCCTATTATAGACAGGGAAGCACCTTTTGAAAACGGTTCTGCTGCCTGAATCCAAATTGACAATTTGTGCACCGTGCACTATACTGAGGAGGGAAAACCCGTACAGAGCCGGAAGGGTTGAAGCAAAAGTCTGATTAGGAGGAGCTTTATGCTGTTTACCACGTTAATCAATGAAATTTGTCCAGGGACTTCTATAAAAATTTTGCACGCGGAGGACATTTTTAATCTGTCGGATGTGGCCTTTCTTGACGGCACACAGAAGGAATATGAGAAAGAGATTCTGTACTTTGGATACGCAGAGCAGCTGGCGGGGCAGAAGCTGCCGCCCCAGTGTGTGCTGGCCAGGGGAGAGGGGGAGATTTCCCTTCAACAGGAAACCAGCCTGGCCCTTGTGGAGGCCCATGAGCTTTTCCGGGCCTTTAATGCCGCCAAGGCTGTGCTGGACGCCTCCCGCAGCCAGGGCTTTTACGGGGAAATGCTGGACTGTGCGGCCCGCTCCCAAAGTATTGAGCCCATCATTAATCTTGCGGCCGCTAAGCTTGGAAACTCCCTGGTGCTGTTAGACCCCAATTTTAAGATTCTGGCCTGTTCCACCATATTTCCCATCGACGATCCCCTCTGGGAGGAGTACATACGTTTGGGATACTGCACCTATGAATTTGTCAGCGCTGTACAAAACATAGAGGCTGTAAAAAATGCTGCCCAAAATTCCGATCCCGTGGTGGTCACCTGCTACGCCTCCCCTCTTCGGAAGCTGTCCAGCAAGATCTATATCCGGGGAATCTTTGCGGGGATTGTGCTGATGCTGGAAAAGGAAACGCCTATCTCACCGGCCCATCTGAAGCTTCTTCCGGTGATCAGCGCGGCGGCCGGGGAAGCGATTTCCCGCTATGCTCCCTACCTGATTCCGGATAACACCGTTTACCAGAAGCTTCTCTATGATCTGCTTATCGGCGCACCCCCGGAGGAGATCGCTCCCCAGCTTACAGGGCTAAAATTTTCCCCTCATCTGTGTGCTCTGTGTATCCGGCAGAGCCGGTATCTGGGGCAGAAGCATGTAAAGGAGGTGGCAAAGCATCTGGTTCGCTTGCTTCCGGATACCCGGTTTACCTTTCATGAGAAGGGAATTGGGGCCCTGGTTCCCCTGAAGGAGGCTCCCGGACTTTCGGCGGACATGGCAGGATGCTTGGAGGAGCTCTCCGCAAAGGAATATGTGCGCATAGGGGTTTCCAATGTATTTTTTAATGTGGAAAAATTTTCCAGATACTATGCCCAGGCTATGCGGGCCCTGGAGCTCTCGGCCAGGCTTTCTCCGGAAAAGACTGTAAGTCTGTATACGGACTATGCCTTCTACGATCTGCTGGATGCCACAAGGGAGCCGGAGAAGCTTGGGCTCTACTGCCATCCGGCCCTGGCCCTGCTGAGCCGGTATGATCATGTGAATGGAACGGATCTCTACCATACCCTGGAGACCTATCTGGCCTGCGGCTGCAGTGTGAAGGATACGGCCGAGAAGCTATATATCCACCGGAATTCTCTGAATTACCGGCTGGACCGGATACAAAGCCTGACCCAGGTGGAGCTTGGCGCCAGCAGGGTGCGTTTTTTGCTGGAAATGTCCTATCAAATCGATCATTTTACAAGGAGAGATGCGTGACAGGCAAGGTCCTCCTCAGACGGAGACGGAAAAGGGAGGAACAGAGTCCAGAAACATACTGAAAATAATATTGGCGCCTGCGATGGTCTCGTAGTCCCTGGCCGTGTGGGAGGGCAGCAGCAATACAGGGGCTTTTTCCCGAAGGGCCGGCGGCCCCTGGAGGCGCTTTTGAATCCGGGAGGAAATCTCCTCAAAGCCTGTGAGAATATCGCCCGCCAGATAAATGGTGCGAAGATCGAAGAGGTTTAGGGCGGTAATCAGGCCGGCAGCCAGATAGTCCGCCTCGGTCTCCAGAAGCGTTTGGGCGGCCGGCTCCTTAAGGTGGGCTATGACCTGGGGCCAGTCCGGATAGGGCCAGCCGGCCTTGGAGAGCAGATTGGGGATGGCGGCATAGGCCTCCAGACAGCCCTGGTTGCCGCAGCTGCAGGGCCGTCCGTCATAGCGGATGGAGATGTGTCCCAGCTCCGGGGAGGCGGCCCCGGCGCCATGGTAGATTTTATCCTTCATTACAATGCCGGAGCCGATACCGGTGTCCACCAACAGCAGGAGAAAATCGCTGATGTCCCGGTGAGGGCCAAAGCGGTGATTGTAGATAGCCAGGGCGTCCGCATTGTCCCAGACAAAGGCCGGCAGCTCCATGCGGGCGGAAAACTCCCGGGCCATGGGGGTTTGGTGCCAGCCCTCAAAGCCGGGAGGGTTTAAGATCGTGCCCTGGGCCAGCTTTAGAGGGCCGGGGCAGCTGATGCCGATGCCCAGCAGCCGGGAACGGATATCCGGCCGTCCCTTTAGGCTGTTTCGCATGGCGTCACAGAGAGATTCTATGACAGGTCCGGGAGTCTCCCTTCCGGTCAGGGGGATTTCCGTCAGGAGATCACACCGGCCGCTGATATCCACCAGCCCGGCGGAGCATTTTTTCCGGTTTAGAAACACTCCGAAGGCATAAAAGGCCTCCGGATTTACAGACAGGGGAACCGGGCTTCGCCCCCGCTGGGCGCTTACGGGAGCCAGCTCTGTCAGGATGCCGCTCTTTAGCATTTCCTCCGCAATAATGGAGATGGAGGCCCGGGTAAGGCCCATATCCCTGGCCAGATCCGCCCGGGACATATTTTTTTTCAGGAGCAGCTTTAGGAGCAGCTTTCGATTGTATTGTTTGGTATAGTCGGCGTTTCTTGTGATTTTTTTCATGGCAGCTTTCAGGCCTTTCCTGGGTTTGGATGTCTGTTACTTAGTATAGCAGAAAAGGGGCGGGGCGGGAAGGCAGTATTTGGAAATAAGCGGGGAGAAAGTTTTTTTTTATTTTGTTAAATGATTTGACAAAAATAAGAAAATATGATAGGCTATAATAGAAAACCTATCCATAGAAAAGAGAAAGCACAAAAAGGAATGGGAACAATGAGCAGTCTGCGAATTATTCAAAAAGGGTTTAACTATTCCCAGGACGGACCGGGAAACCGGCTGGTATATCACCTGCAGGGCTGCAACCTGCGATGTCCCTGGTGTGCCAATCCTGAGGGGCTGTCCCTGGAGGGGTGTGTCATGCAGATAAAGGATCCGGAAAGCGGCCGGGTACGGAAAAAGCGCTCCTTTCAGGAGTATTCTCTGGAGGAGATCTGCGAGGAGGTTATGCGCAGCCGCATGCTGTTTTTTGAGGGCGGAGGCGTGACCTTTACAGGCGGAGAGCCCACCATGCAGTTTGAGCCCTTAAGGGAGCTTATGGAGCGGCTAAAGAGCCGGGAAATTCACATTGCCATGGAAAACAACGGGACCCATCCCCGGCTTATGGAGCTGCTGCCCCTTGTGGATTATCTGATCCTGGACTTTAAGCACCCGGATGCAGGGGTACATAAAAGGGTGACGGGAGCTTCCAATGAGAGAACCCGGGAAAATCTGGAAAAAATCCTGGCCTCCGGCCGTGGGGTAGCCCTGCGAATTCCCCTGGTTCACGGATTTAACGACACCCCGGAGGCCCTGGAGGGCTTTCTTGGCTTTTTCCATAGCAATCCCATGGATAAGGCCACCCTGGAAATCCTGCCCTACCACGAATACGGAAGGGATAAGTGGGAGCAATGTGGCATGGAGTATCTTATGAAGGACGGCTTTGTCACAGAGGAGCGGGTGGCCGAATTTGAGGAGGCCTTCCGAAAGGCCGGGATACAAGTGATCCATACCTGAGCCCCGGAGCTGAGGCGGAACTAAAAAAACAGCGGAAACCCGTACAATGCTCGGAAGGATTTATGGACGCAAGAGGCGGCCGGAAATCCTTCGAGACGAATGAGCATTGGGAGGGTTGAAGCGGAACTTAAAATAAGGAGATAACTATGAAAGTATCAGACGCTTACCAAGCAGGACAAATCGGAGAAATGGCCCAAAAGCTTTTTGCCCAGGAGCGGTCCCTAGGCCGTCTGGACGGCTGGTTTCTGGCCAGGGAGACGGGATTTTTGCATCAGGAGGAGCTTAAGAAGCTGCCGGAGGAGCTGGCGGCGGCCCGGCGGCTGGAGCTGATTGTTGACATGCTGCCCCTGACCATTAGCGAGCACGCGGTATTTGCCGGGACCCAGCGGGATGCCTTTGCCAGGACCTATGCCCTGATCAACCCGGCCTTTCAGGTGGAGACCTTCTGCGGCTACTGTGATGCCACAGCGGTTTTTGACGATATTGAGCCCAACGAGGAATTTACCCCTGAGCGTATTGGGGCGGTGAAAAAATATATGGAGGATTCTCCCTATGTGCAGAAGCTAAAGGAGGTCTACGGGGCCTGCGAGGACTACACCGGGGAGGTGGCCTTCTTTATTGAGCAGGTCACCGGCCATGTGATTCCCGACTTCCGGGGAGCCCTCAGGGAGGGCGTAGGCCCTATGATAGAGAGGCTTGAGAAGCGAGCCAACGAGGAAGCTGACGAAAAGAAGAGGATCAACTGCCAGGCCATGGCTCTGACTCTGAAAAGCGGGGTAAAGCTTGCCCACCGGTATGCCAAGCTTGCCCGGGAGCAGCAAAAGGAGGCAAATCCGGAGCGGCAAAAGCAGCTTGCGCTCATGGAGGAAACCCTTAACAGAGTGCCGGAAAAAGGGGCGGAGAGCCTGTATGAGGCTATGCAGTCCTTCCTGATTCTTTGGCAGGTGATGTGCATGGAGCAGGCCCCCAACCCTTACGCCTTTTCCGTGGGAAATGCAGACCGGATCTTCGAGCCCTACCGGGCCATGGAGAATCTGAGCCGCCGGGAGGCAGGGGATCTTTTTAAGCATTTCCTGGTATTCTTCAATGTGGGAGACAGAAGCTGGGCCATCTCCCAGAACGTGATTATCAGCGGCCGGGATACGGAAGGCCGGGATCTCACCAATGAGATGAGCTATGCCATTATGGACGCATACTATGACATGAACTTCCCACAGCCCATTCTCTCGGTGAAGCTTCACAAAAATACGCCGGATGAGATCTATGCATATATGGGAAAATTCTTCTTCTCCCCGGGGGTTCTCACACCGTCCCTGTTTAACGACGATGCTGTGTTTGAGGTGCTGAAAAAGGGCGGGGTGGAAGCCTGCGATCTGCCGGATTACTCCATTGCCGGCTGTCAGGAGCCCCTGATTATGGGAAAGGACAACGGAAATACCACCAACAGCTGGCTAAACCTGGGAAAAATCCTGGAGCTGACCCTGAACCATGGAAAATCTCTGATCACCGGCAAGCGTATGGGACCGGATACCATACAGGGCTTAACGGATCGGGAAGTTTTGGAGCAGATTCGGGAAAAGTTTTACGAGAATGCAGAATACTATGTAAGCCATATGGTGACGGCGGCCAACGGAGCTTCGGAAGCCATTTCCAGGGAGCCTGTTCCCTTCCTGTCGGCCTTTATGGGGGGAATGGAGACAGCCATTGACATGCGGGACACCAGGGAGCAGGGAACCAAGTACAACGGAAGCGGCTGTCTGATCCACGGCCTTACTGTGGTGGCCGATGCTTTTCTGGCCATAGACCGGCTTTTGGCAGAAAAACCCGAGGAGGCGAAAAATCTCCTTCCCGCCTTGCAGAGCAATTTTGAGGGCTATGAGGAGCTGCAGGATTTCCTGCTGGCAGCGCCCAAATTTGGAAACAATATCCCGGAGGTGGATGAGGAGGCGGCCCGGATAGCAGAAAAAATCGCGGATCTGGTGGCCTCTCAGAAAAACTACCTGGGGAATCCCTTCCGACCGGATTATTCCACGCCCTCCACCCATCTTCTGTACGGCTACTGGACGGGAGCAACCCCGGACGGGAGAAAGGCCCGGGAAATGCTGAACTATGGGGTGGATCCTCTGTATGGGGAGGCAGGCCAGGGACTGGGCTTCCGGATTCTGTCCGCCTTAAGGCTCCCCTACGGGAAATTCCAGGGAGGCTATGCGTCTCACTATGGCATTGACCCCAAGTTCTTTACAGGCAAGACCTATGAGGAGCGGGGCATGCAGTTCAAGACCCGGGTGCTGGCCCCCACCTTCTTTAACGAGATGAATGAGAACATTGCACCCTTCTATCTATATGTAAATGTGACCACCCCGGAAATCCTGCGCAAGGTTCTGGAGAATCCCAAGAAGTATGCACCCAGCGGCGTTTATATTATGCGCATACACGGAACCTTTGTAAACTTCCTGGATCTGTCGCCGGCTATTCAGCAGGATATTATCAAGCGGCTGGATTTGAATTCCACCCGGGTGTAACAGCTTCCGGGAAAACAGAGAATAGAGAAGGCGGCCTGACGGGAATAGGGCCTAAGGACCGGCGAAAGGAATGGATAGAAGCATGAAAGGGATTGGTTTGGATATAGGAACCACCACCATATGTGGAGTGGTGGTAGACGGGGAGACCGGAGAGGTGCTTTTTAGCCGCACATTGCCCAATGACACGGGAATTTGGGAGGGAGCGGCCTTTGAGAGAAAGCAGGACCCGGAGAAAATCTGGAATAAGATTCAGGAGCTCCTGGAGGAAATGGGAACCAGGCATCCAGAGGTGGACAGCATGGGCCTAACCGGGCAGATGCACGGAATCCTCTATGTGGATGGGGAGGGAAACGCGGTAAGCCCCCTCTACACCTGGCAGGATGAGAGCGGCAATCAGCCCGTGGAGGAGGGGAAGCCTCTAACCTACGGGGAGGCCTTGTCCCGGGAAACCGGTTCCTTTGCGGCCACGGGCTTTGGACTGACCACTTATTATTATCACCAGAAAAAGGGACTGGTGCCAAAGCAGGCCAGAAGGCTTTGCACCATTGGGGATTATATAGGGGAGCGTCTGGTAGGTAGCTCCCAGCCCTCTATCAGCCCCTCCAACGGGGCGAGCCTTGGGCTCTTTGATGTGGAGCGTGGCTGCTTTGACAGAGAGAAAATAGAGGCGGCAGGCCTAAAGGCTTCCATGCTGCCCCGGGTTTTGCAGGGCCCTGCATTGTTGGGCCGGGTCTGTGAGGCCTCCTCTCCCCAAAAAGACGGAAGGGCCTTGTATGCGGGCGTGCCGGTAAGCGTGGCTCTGGGAGACAATCAGGCCAGCTTTCTGGGCTCGGTGCGGGATATGGAGGATACGGTGCTGGTGAATGTGGGCACGGGAAGCCAGATCTCCCTGGGCACCCGGCGGTTTGTGCCGGATTCTCCCGTGGAGCTTCGGCCCCTTGTACAGGATGACTTTATTTTTGCCGGGTCCTGCCTGTGTGGAGGCCGGGCCTATGCGGCCCTGGAGCAGTTTTTCCGTCAGGTCCTGCGCATGGCCGGGGAGAAGGAATCCGGAAAGCTGTACGGTCAGATGGCGGCCCTGCTGGAGGAGACGAAAGAGGAGGATTCCCGCGTACAGGTGGATCCCCGTTTTTGCGGGACCCGGGAAAATCCAAAGCAAAGGGGAGAGGTGACAGGCATTACCCTGGAAAATCTCACCCCCCAGTCCTTTATCCGGGGATTTCTCTGGGGCATGGCCGGGGAGCTCTATGAGCTCTATGAGGAGATTCTGCCCCGGCTGGAGAAAAAGCCCCAAAAGCTTGTGGGATCCGGCAACGGGATCCGCATGAACCCGGCCCTTCAGGAGGCTTTTGAGAAGCTTTTTGGCTGTGCTTTACAGATTCCCGTACATACGGAGGAAGCGGCCTACGGCACAGCCCTGTTTTCTCTGGTGGCTGCCGGAAAGCGCCAAAGTCTTGCAGAGGCTCAGAGGGTGATTCGTTACCAATAGCCGTCCCTGCATAAAAGAATCGCTGCCAATGATCGCCCTTGTCAAGAGAGGGTGGAGGGCTTGGTCAGCAGACGTTCATAGAAGAGCCCGGTGAGGAACCAGACGGGGAGAAAATCCAGGCGGATAACTCCCTTCAGGTTCCAGCGGGCCTTGCTGTAATCCCAGGGGCACATGCCCCTTTTTTTTAAAAAGCTGCCGGACAGAAATTCCACCAGATAGATGCCGGCCGTATAGAGAGAGCCCCGCAGCCAGACGCTTTTTCCCTTTAGCAGCCGGGAGATGGGGCCTAAAAGGGCCGCTGTGCCGTAGATGGGAAACATCCAGAAGGAGGAGCGGCCGATAAGCTTCATCTGCCTGCGCTGAAGGGAAGTGAGGCCTGTCCAGAATATCTCCAGACACCAGCCTGTCAGTCCGCAGAGGATAAAGGGATGCTTTTTCATATGAAATATATTCTCCTTGCTTATTTGTTGAAGGGAGTATGTGCAGTTGACACATGGGGTATACGCGGAAAAATAAGGATTTGTTGTAGAGACCGGTAAAAGTGTGTATAATAAGGAAAAATGCCAGGAAAAGAAAGGGAACAAATCCATGAAAATAAAAAAGAATCCCCCCAGGCTATGGGGCTATCTTCTGTGGGGCAGTGTAATTCTGCTCTTGGCAGGCTGCCGCTTGGGAGTGACGGATCAAGGGGCGGCAGAAAACACAGAAACAGAGGCAGCACAGGCAAAGAGCCAGGAGGTGCAGAGCCAACCTGTGGCAGGGGATTTGTCCCAGGAGCAGTGGGACGGCATGCAAAAGAAGGGCTCCTGGGCGGACCGGGTGGTGGAGGTGGGAATTCTGGCGGATTGCACCAATCCCTATACGGTGGTGTGCTTTGAGATTTTTGGCCGGGAGGCGGGAGCATGTAGTCGTCCCCTGGTGGTGGAGCTTCACGACAGCCGGGACGGCTATGAGGCGCAAAAGGGACAGCTGGAGTGGCTTCTTTCCCGGGGCGTGGATGTGCTGCTGGTGGACATGGCGGATAGGGACAGGCAGAAGGAGCTGAAGGCGGATTTGGAGGGCATGGATTGTCCTGTGATCTATTTTGGAACCCGGCCAAAGGAGGAGCTTTTGGAGGACAGCGATATACAATATATCGGGCTTTCCCAGGAGGAGGCCTTGGAGCTTTCCCAGGCCCTTGCAGAGGAGCGCTTTGAGGAGACCGGTTTTCGGGAGCGGGCCCATAAGACCGGGGAGGAGCTTCTCCAACGGGTTTTGGAGCTGTTTCCGGAAGAGTAGCCGGGACGTTTAAGGAGGTTCTGTCTGAGTTCTTCGTGGAAGGCTAAGAGCTGCCCTTAGGATAGCCTTACAAAGAGGATGGATTTGTGGAATTTATAAAATTTAGGGATGAAAAATTCCGGCAAATGGGTTACAATGGACAAAAGATGTGCAGGCCGTATCTGCACAAGAAGGAGGAGCCCATATGCAGCACGGAAACCCATTACTGACCGAATATGAAACGACCCATCGCTTTATCACCATCGGGGAGATTATGCTTCGCCTTACCCCTCCCAATTATGAGAAAATCCGCATGGCCACCAGCTTTGAGGCCAGCTACGGGGGCAGCGAGGCCAATATTGCCCTGGCTCTGGCCAACCTGGGAGTGGACAGCACCTTTTTCACGGTAGTGCCGAACAACAGTTTGGGAAAGAGCGCCATTCGTATGCTGAGGAGCAATGATGTCCATTGCACGCCGGTTATTTTAAGCACGCCGGAGGAGACGCCTACCCACCGCCTGGGCAGCTATTACCTGGAGACCGGCTACGGCATCCGGGCCAGCAAGGTGATCTATGACCGGAAAAACAGCGCCATCACGGAGTTTAATTTTCATACCGTGGATCTGGAGGCGCTTCTTAAGGACTTTACCTGGCTTCATTTAAGCGGCATTACCCCGGCTCTGGGGCCCAACTGCCGGGAGCTGATTATGGATTGTCTGAAAATTGCCAAGGAGCAGGGGCTGACGGTAAGCTTTGACGGAAACTTCCGAAGCACCCTATGGACCTGGGAGGAGGCGCGGGATTTCTGCACAGAGTGTCTGCCCTACGTGGACGTTCTTTTGGGAATCGAGCCCTATCATCTCTGGAAGGATGAGAAGGATCACGGGAAGGGAGATGTGAAGGATGATATTCCCTTCCGGCCCAGCTATGAGCAGCAGGACGAGGTGTTCCAGGCCTTTATTGCCCGGTATCCCAACCTAAAATGCATTGCCCGGCATGTGCGCTATGCCCACAGCGGAAGCGAGAACAGCCTGAAGGCCTTTATGTGGTACGAGGGGCATACCTTTGAGAGCAAGCTGTTTACCTTTAATATTCTGGATCGAGTGGGCGGCGGGGATGCTTTTGCCAGCGGGTTTATCTATGCCATGATGCACGGCTACAAGCCCATGGACATCGTGAATTTTGCCGTGGCCAGCAGCGCCATCAAGCACACCATCCGGGGAGATGCCAATATTACCGATGATGCCTCCAGCATTCGCAACCTGATGAATATGAACTACGATATAAAGAGATAGGCAGAAGATGAACGTATTTGTTATCAATGGCAGCCCTCGGGGGGCAAAGAGCAATACCTACCGGTTGACCAAAAGCTTCCTCTCCGGCATGGAGGAGGATTTTGGGGAAGAGCTTCACGTGGAGGAGATCCAGGTAAATGCAATGGGAATACGCCCTTGTCTGGGGTGTTTTTCCTGCTGGAATAAAACACCGGGCCATTGCTGCATAAAGGACGATATGGAGCAGGTGATTGAGAAGCTTCTGTGGGCGGATGTGACCATATGGAGCTTTCCCCTGTACTATTTTTCCGTGCCGGGTGGATTGAAAAATCTCATAGACCGCCAGCTTCCCATGGTGCTGCCCTTTATGACGGAAAATACAAATCAGACAGGCAGCGGCAGCCATCCCTCCCGGTATGATATGAGCGGGAAGAAAACCGTGGTCATCTCTACCTGCGGCTTTTATACGGCGGAGAAAAATTATGACGGCGTTTGCAGTCTCTTTGACCATATGTGCGGCCAGGGGCAGTACACGGGGATTTTCTGCGGTCAGGGAGAGCTCTTTCGGGTGCCGGAGCTGTCCAAAAGGACAGAGGAGTATCTGCAGGATGTGAGGCAGGCGGGGAGAGAGTACGGAAAGGGAGGAATCCGCCCGGAAACCTTTGAAAAGCTTGGAAGGCTTTTGTATCCCAAAGAGGTCTTTGAGGAGATGGCCGATGCCAGCTGGGGCATTGACAAAAAGACCGGGGAAAAGCAGTCAGAGGCCCTTCAATTTACCCGGCAGATGGCGGCTCTCTACCGAAAGGAAAGCTATTCCGGCCGGGAGTGGGTGCTGGAGATGTACTATACGGATCGGGACGAACGCTACCAGGTGGTTTTGGGCCGGGAGGGAAGCCAGGTGCTGACGGGAAGTCCGCGCCAGGCGGACACAAAGATTGAGACGCCTCTTGCGGTATGGCGCTCTATCGGCTCCGGAGAGATCCGGGGAGACGAGGCCTTGATGAAGCATCTGTACAGGGTGACGGGAGATTTTTCCCTGATGCTTCAGTGGGATCAATATTTTGGAGATCCAAAGGAAGAGGAGGGTCTTTCTAAAAATAAGGGAGAGGCGGCCGGGGAGGCGTCTGTGGGAATCCATATGCCCTCCAGGGAGACGAATATGCTTCTGCTTTTGCTTCCCTGGATAGTATTCTGGGCAGTGGTGCCTGTGGATCACAGGCTGGGAAGCCTGGCAGGACTGTTGCTCTGCGGGCTTTTACCCCTCCTTTTTCACAGGCACAAGAAAACCCTCTATGACAGCCTGTCCGGGGGGCTGGTGGCCTGCTTTTCCGGCGCGGTCTTGCTGGGAGCGCCCTATGACGCCATGCTTCTCTTGTCCTACTTTTCCTTTGGAGCCATGTGGGCCCTCACCTGCCTTGGAAAGATTCCCCTTACGGCCCATTATTCCATGAATCAGTATCAGGGGGAGGAGGCCCTTTCCAATCCCATTTTCATGAAAACCAACCGAATTCTCACTTTTTTATGGGGAGTTCTGTATCTAATCACGCCTCTGTGGACGTATTTCTTTTTGCAGACAGACTGGGGCAGCCTAAGTGGGGCGGTGAATTCTCTGCTGCCGGCGGGTATGGGAGTCTTTACGGCCTGGTTTCAGAAGTGGTATCCGGCCCGGGTGGGGAGAGGATAGGATTACGGCAGTGGATGACTGCGGCGGGGAGGACAATCCGGCCCGGGTGGGGAGAGGATAGAATGCGGCGTTGGATACCATGGAGAAAAAGGACAGATCCGGCCCGGGTGAGGAGAGGATAAGAGACAGTTCAATAGGAGTATAAGACTATGGCAGTATATGATTTGGTATTCAGCCCTACCGGGGGCACAAAACGAGTGGGAGATTTATTTGGGAATGCCTTTGAGAGGGAACGTATGTTTATTGATTTGACCAGAAGAGACGAGGATTTTTCCGCCTGGTCCTTTTGTGAGAAGGATGTGTGCATGGTTAGTGTCCCCTCCTATGGAGGAAGGGCGCCGGCGGCGGCCCTGTCCCGGCTGGAACAGATGCGGGGAAACGGGGCCCGGGCGATTCTCTTGGTGGTGTACGGAAACCGGGCCTATGAGGACACCTTTGTGGAGCTTGCGGACACTCTGGAGAGGGCAGGCTTCCTCTGCATCGCCGGAGTGGCTGCTGTGGCGGAGCATTCCATTATGCGGCAGTTTGCGGCGGGCCGGCCGGATCAAGGAGATGCAAAGGAGCTGGCTGCATTCGCCAAGAACATACGTTCTAAAATAGAGGCAGGCACAGAGCCGGCCCGGGTGCAGCTTCCGGGAAACCGACCCTATCGGGAATACGGCGGGGTGCCCCTAAAGCCCAAGGCCGGGAAAGCCTGCATTCGGTGCGGCCTCTGCGCCCGGGAATGTCCCGTGGGGGCGATCCCCTCTGCCGATCCCTCTAAAACAGATGAAAAGATCTGTATCTCCTGTATGCGCTGCATAGCTATCTGTCCCCAGAGTGCCCGGGGTGTGAGCAAATCCCTGCTTATGGCCAGCAGCCTGATGCTGAAAAAGGCCTGCGGCGGTCATAAGGAGAACCAGCTGTTTTTATAGGGCTTTTTAATAATTAATCCCGGATATGGCCAGCTTTCCGTCTTGTACCCCAAAGGTAATGCTGGGAGCGCCGTCTTGGTCATACATGGTAAAGCCGGCCATACTGGGGCTTAGGCTACTTTCCTGGCAGCCCTCCATGGAGCGCACCATATCATCGGTAAAAACCGCCTGTGGATCAAGGGCCAGGAAATCCTCCCGGGTTTCCACAACCAGCCCCTCCTCCGGAAATCCCACATAGACCGGAAAGCCGGTGAGATCCGCAAGCTTCTCCAGATCTTTTTCTGCAACGGCTGTCTTTATTAGCTGGGCATAAGCCACAATGGCCTCGGTATCCACGGCAAAATTGTCCTCATAATCCTCCTGGAAGGGGGCCGTGGCTTCGTCCTCTTGAGAAGAGCCGTTTTCTTGCGCAGGGGCTTTCCCGGCTCCGTTTTCCAATCCGGAGCCGTTATCCTGCGAAATCTCGAACTCCTGGACCCCGGCAGCTCCCGGCGCGATCTCATATTTTTCTAACACAATCACCGGGTTCCCGGCCTGATTCATATAAAAGTCCGTATTTTCATCCACACCGGTCCAATCCTCCAGCCAATACTCCATGCCAGTTTCCTTTTCCAGCAGCTCTGCCTGCCGGACAATGCTTTCCCGCGCCGTCTGAGCATACGCATCCCCCAGAATATCCTTCAGGGTGATCCATTTTCCCTTCTGCAGGTCAAGATTATAGTATCTGGCCTCACTGTAGGCGCTGGTCCAGTTCTCGCTGCCCATAACGGCCAGGGACAGATATTGGTCTGACTGGGCCTTCACCTCATACCACACCTTGATGGAAATCTGGTGGTCCGCCCATTCCTCCTCTGTGCCACCGGTCTCCAGAAAGGCCTGCCGGTATTCCTCCGCCCGGGTAATGGCCTCCTGGGCATACTGCTCACAGAAGGTGTAGATTTCCTGATTTACAGATTTTTCCAGCCCCTGCAGATCCTGAGAGATCATCTCCACGCTGGGAATGTCCACAGAGATCTGTAAATCCTCTGTTTTTGTTTCATAGGAGCGGAAGGTCACAATCCTGGCCAGATCCCCCAGAAGCGGAATCTCGCTGACTCCCTGGGCAAAGGCCTCACTGGTATTAACGCCTGCCGTAAACAAAACCGCTATGGCGGCCACGGCCGCAAATCCCTTTTTCATAAAAGAAGCCCTCCGGAAGGTTGTGATTTTCTTGTTGTGTTTTTCCTCTGCTTTTCGAACCTCCAGCATCACCCGCTCTGATAATTCCTCGGGAATGGGAATGTTGTCATACGTTTCCTTTGCCTCTGCCATACGCTTCATACACCTGCCTCCTGTTCCACGGAAATTTTTAATGCATGTAACCCCCGGTACAATTTGGTTTTCACTGTGTTAATATTCATTTTTAGAACTTGGGCGATTTCACCCAGTGTCAGCTCTTCAAAATATCGCAGCTTAATAATGTTTTGCAGATCCGATTCCATCTGATTTATCCGGGAATACAGATCGTCGTGGATTTCAAACCCTGTTTCCTCATAGGGAATTTCCCAATAGCTGTTATCCTCTGAGAGAATGATCCGCTTTTTGGTTTTTAGAAGGGTGTAGCTTTCGTTGAGAACAATTTTGTACACCCATGTTTTCATGGCATCCTCATTTTTTAAATCCTCATAATGCTCCAGCGCCTTGCAGACCGCATTCTGCACCACATCCAGGGCGTCGTCCTGATTCTTAACATAGCTGTAGGCCAGCCGATAAAACTTATTTTGGTTTTCTATGATATAGGAAACCAGCTTATCATAAAGCTCCCGTTTCAAGAAAATCCTCCTTTCACTTTGCTGCTCTTTAACCTATAGATAGGGAAGGGGGGATAAAAGTTTCAATATTTATGAAATAAAGGAATTATCTGTTCTCCGGGAGATAGGGACGGATGGGAGGCTGGATATTTTGGTGCTCTCCGATGATTTTTTCCATCCAGATCATGTGATACCATGTCCGGAACTTGTAGCCGCAGTTGTGAAATTCCCCCACCTTGGTATAGCCCAGGTGAGAGTGAAACTGAAAGCTGTTTGGGGTCAGATAGGCATCGGGAATCTCCGGATAGCCAATACAGGCGTAGAGATTGAGGATTCCCATTTGCCGAAGGGCATTCTCCAGAGATTCATAGAGCCTTCGACCAAGGCCCTGCCCCCGTTCCCTCGGATCCAGATAGATGCTTACCTCTGCCGACCAGTCATAGGCAGCCCGTCCCACAAAGGGCCCTGCATAGGCATAGCCCAGGATTTTTCCCTCCCGAATGGCCACGAGATAGGGATATTTTTCCAGGGTGGAGGCAATTCTCTGCCCAAAGTCCTCCTCTGTGGGCACTGTGTATTCAAAGGTAATGGCTGTATGTTCCACGTAATAGCTGTAAATATGTAAGATATCCTTTGCATCCCGGATATTTGCAGTCCGAAGCTTCACAGAATTCATGATTTTTCCTCCTTGCGCCTAATTTTTCTCTGCTGTTGGTTTTGACTGAGCTTCACTATAGCAAAAAAAGGGGAGACTGGCAAGAAAGACAAAGGGGAGCTTCGAAAGCTTGGGGGGGAATAGGAAGAGATGTATAAAAAGCAGAAGAAAGCATAATAATCAGAATATTTATAAAAATATATACAATATATTCAAAATAAAAAGTAAAGTAGAGAAATCATAAAAATATATGCGAAAAAATATTTAAAATTTTTTAAAATAGGGGTTGACAAATCATAAAAGACAGATTATAATAAAACCATCAAAACAAACAACCTTTAACAAAGGGAGCACAACATAATATAGAGTATATATTTAAGATATATTTTATATAGATGGCGTGCAAATGGACGAAGGGCAGGAAAAGGAGGGGATTCCAACCAAGACTTAACGAAGTACCCCATAATTTGAAAGAAAGGAAAGGTACGGACCACCGAAAACGTAAAGCAAATTCTAAAATGTTCGGAAAGCTCATAGAAGAAAAGAAGAGTCGGTAAGAGAAACAGGAAAGCCGAAAAAGAAATCTTTATAAGAAAAACAAAAAGGTGGGCAAAAGCGGACAGAGGTTGTTTAGGAAGTTCCAAAATTTCATAGGGAATGACGAATTGGAAGATTTTTTAAAGAGTTTCGTAGGATAATAAACTTAGAAGCGCCGTTTTATTTCTAAAAAACAGAGGAATGACGAGAAAGTTCCCGAAAGAGCACAGAGGTGCAGAGAGATTTAGAGAAAAGCAGGAGCCAAAAAAGAAATAAAGTCTTATGGAAACGGAGAAGCATTAAGAAATTAGAACAAGGAAGCAGGAAAAAGAAAGGAAGGAATTTCAGAAACAAGAAGAATTAAAAAAAGAAAGAAAACAAGAAAAAGAAAAGGAGATAAGTCCCATGGACAGTATAGTTTAGGGGCGGGTATCAAAAAAGCTGATGGAAAAGCTGTTTGGTACCCGCCTTCGTTTTGTCTCGTCTTTTGTCTTGGCGTGTTTGGCGGAATGGATTTTGGGGAATTTTTGGAAATAGCCTGGGGAATCATTTCCGGAAAAAGAGGGGTTTACCTGGGCGGAGCTTCTATGTTAGAATACATACAGAGAGAATGGAGGGGGCGCTTGGACAATTCAAGTGCCTTTTCAAGCATCAGGAGGGCGATTTTGAGCGGTTTTGTAGAGCTGAGACAGGTAAAAAAGCTATATCGAATGGGAGAGGTTACCATTCCGGCTGTGGATGGGGTGGACTTTGAGATTCAGAAGGGAGAATTTGTGGTGATTGTGGGGCCCAGCGGGGCGGGAAAGACCACGGTTTTAAACATTCTGGGAGGCATGGATACCTGTACGGAGGGCACGGTGCTGGTGGACGGGGAGGATATCAGCAGCTACCGGAACCGACAGCTGACCGCCTACCGGAGGGATGAGATCGGCTTTGTGTTCCAGTTTTATAATCTGGTGCAGAATCTGACAGCCCTGGAGAACGTGGAGCTGGCTCTGCAGATTTCCCGGGATCCCCTGGATGCGGCTCAGGTGCTTCGGGAGGTGGGGCTTTCCCAGAGAATGGATAACTTTCCGGCCCAGCTCTCCGGCGGGGAGCAGCAGCGGGTGGCCATTGCCAGGGCCCTGGCCAAGAATCCGAAGCTTCTTCTGTGTGACGAGCCCACGGGCGCCCTGGATTACAACACCGGAAAGGCCATTCTTAAGCTTTTGCAGGATACCTGCAGGGAAAAGGGAATGACCGTGATTGTCATTACCCATAACTCTGCCATTGCACCCATGGCGGATCGGGTGATCCGCATCAAAAACGGAAAGGTCAGTCAAATGCTCCTCAATGAACACCCCATTCCGGTGGAGGAGATCGAGTGGTAGGATAAAAGATAGACAGGAGCAGGTGAAGGGATGAAAAAGAGGGCGCTGCGCAAGGATTTCTATATGGAGGTAAAAAAGACCAGGAACCGTTTTCTGTCGATCCTGGTTATCGTGGCCCTTGGGGTGGCCTTTTTTTCCGGTGTCCGGGCCTCCAATCCGGATATGGTGCTGTCGGCGGATGCATTTTATGATGAGACCAGGCTTATGGATATCCGGGTGCTGGGAACTCTGGGTGTGACAGAGGAGGATGTGGAAGCCATCACCCGGGTGGAGGGCGTGGAAACGGTTGAGCCCGGCTATTCGGTGGACATGCTTGGGGATGTGGGGGAGCATCAGCTGGCCCTGCAGGTCATGTCTGTGCCTCAAAAGCTGAATCAGATTACCCTAAGGGAGGGGCGCTTTCCCCAGGAGGCGGGAGAATGTTTGGCAGATACCCGGCTTGTGGATAAGGGATTTTTGCAGGTAGGGGATACGATAAGGTTAAAATCTGACTCGGAGGAGGATACGGCAGATCTTGTCAGGGAGACGGAATATGTGGTGGTGGGAACAGGCTTTTCCCCTCTGTACCTGTCCCTGGATCGGGGAACTACAAAGGTGGGAAGCGGCAGTCTGGACGGATTTTTGCTTCTGCCCGGGGATTCCTTTGCCATGGAGTATTACACCCAGATCTGTGTGACGGCGGAGGGCGCCCGGGAGCTTAGAAGCTATACGGAGGATTATGACAGCTTTGTGGACCGTCTGGTGGAGCGGATCGAGGCCCTGGAGGAGGAGCAGTGTAAGCTTCGCTATGCCCAGATTCAGCAGGAGGGAGCGGAAAAGATCGCCGAGGGCGAGGAGGAGATTGCGGAGGGCGAGGAGAAGCTTGCGGACGCAAGGGCAGAGCTTGCGGACGGAGAGAAAAAACTTTCGGATGCAGAGGAAGAGCTTGCGGATGCAAGGGCAGAGCTTGCGGACGGTGAGGCGACCCTGGCGGAGAAGGAACAGGAACTTCTGGATGCCCGGGCAGAGCTGGATGACGGGTGGAAGCAGCTGACTGAGGCCAAGGAAAAGCTGGTGGAGGGGACCAGAAAGATTGAGGGTGCCTATGGAGAATATGAGGCCGGGGCGGCCAAGCTTTCCCAGGGCCGGGCCCAGTGGGAGGCAGGCCTTGCAGAGTATGAGAAAAATGTGGCTGTGCTGGAGGAATACAGGCAGCAGGAGGCCCAGCTGCAGCAGCTTTTGCAGGCTCAGCAGCTGACCGACCAGGAGCTTTCGGCGCTTGGAATCCCCCGGCTGACGCCGGAGGAGCTGGCGGCTTATGAGGGACAGCTTGCACAGCTTACCGGCGGGATTGCCCAAATGGAGGCAGCGCTTCCGGAGGCCAAGAGGCAGCTGGACGCGGCGGAGGCGGAGATCCTGGCAGGAGAGCAGGAGCTCTCGGAGGGCAAGGCCCTTCTTGACGCCTATAATGCCCAGATTGAGCAGGGAGGCAGCGAGGCCATCTATGCGGAGCGGGATCTGGAAAAGGCAGAAGAGGAATGGGCAGAGGGGCAGGAGAAGCTAGAGGATGCCCGGGAGGAGCTTCTGGAGGGAAGGCAGCGTCTTACGGATGCAGAGGCGGAGCTTGCGGACGCAAGGGCGGAGCTTTCCAGGGGGAAGCAGGAGTACGAGGAGGCTGCGGCGGAAAACGAGCCCAAGATTGCGGATGCCAAGGAAAAGATTGTGGATGCCAAAAGGGAGCTCTCCGAACTTGAGCAGCCGGAATGGTATGTGCTGGACAGGCAGTATATCCAAACCTATGTGGAATACGGGCAGGATGCAGAGCGCATTGGAGCCATCGGGGAATGGTTCCCGGCCATTTTCTTTCTGGTGGCGGCCCTGGTGTGTCTCACCACCATGACCCGCATGGTGGAGGAGGAGCGAACCCAGATCGGAACCTTAAAAGCCCTGGGCTACAGCAATCATGCCATTGCGGCCAAGTATATTCTGTATGCTCTGGTTTCCAGTGTGGCGGGAAGCGTGGCAGGGGTGCTGGTGGGGGAGCGGATTTTGCCTCTGGTGATTATCAATGCCTACCGGATTCTCTATGCCAATCTGCCGGAGGTATTGACGCCTTTGGATGTGAATTACTCCCTGACCTCCTCAGCCCTGGCCATTTTGTGCACCACCCTGGCAGCTCTGGCGGCCTGCTATAAGGAGCTTCTTTCCGTTCCCGCCGCTCTTATGCGGCCGGTAGCCCCCAAGGCGGGAAAGCGGGTGTTTCTGGAGCGGCTGCCCTTCCTCTGGAAACGGTTGAATTTCAGCTATAAGGCTACGGTGCGAAACCTGGTGCGGTATAAAAAGCGGTTTTTTATGACCATTTTTGGTATTGGCGGCTGTATGGCCCTTCTGCTGGTGGGCTTTGGGCTCAAGGATTCTATCCTGTATATTGGCACGGTGCAGTTTGGAGAGATCCGCACCTATGACGTTTCCTTTGGCGTGGAGGAGGATGGGGAGCCGGAGGAGCAGGATGCGCTGTTTGCTGGGATTTCCGGGGATGCGCGGCTTACCTCTGCTATGTGGGCCCGGGAGGCCTCCCTGGATGTGGAGGCCGGGGGCGTGATCAAGAGCGGTTATCTTCTGGTGCCGCAGGATCCGAAAGGGCTGGAGGACTATATTCATCTGCGCAACAGGACCAGCAGGGAGTGTCTTTCTCTCGCGGACAGCAGGGTGGTTATCACGGAGAAGCTTGCCAAGCTTTTGGGCGTGGAGCCGGGAGATAGAATCCTTTTGAAGGAGGATGAAACCCGCCAGGTGGAGGCCCAAATTTCCGGTATTGCGGAAAATTATTTTCTCCACTATGTGTATATGAGCCCTTCGGTTTATGAGGAGCTCTACGGGGAGGCGCCGGTGTACAACGCCATCTACGGGAACACCCTTTCCACGGAGGAGGCCTTTGAGGAGGAGCTGCGAAGGGATTATACCCGGCTGGAGGCGGTCTCCAATGTGACCTTTGTGAGCACCATGGCCCAGCGGGTGGCGGACATGCTGAAGAGCATGGATACCATTATCTATGTGCTGGTGATTGCGGCCGGGCTTTTGGCTTTTGTAGTGCTCTACAACCTGAACAATATCAATGTGAGCGAGCGGAAGCGGGAGCTGGCCACCCTAAAGGTGCTGGGCTTTTTCGACGGCGAGGTGTCAGCCTATGTAAACCGGGAAAATGTACTGTTGACCGTATTTGGAGCAGGGGCCGGAGTGGTTCTGGGAAGGCTTTTGCATCGGTTTATTATTGTGACTGCAGAGATTGACATGCTTATGTTTGGCCGGGAGATCGAGGGAAAGAGCTATGTGTACAGTGTGCTTTTGACCTTTCTGTTTTCCATGATTGTAAACGGCGTCATGCATTTTAAGCTGAAAAAGATAGATATGGTGGAATCCATGAAAAGTGTGGAGTAATGGATTTATCTGTAAAAATTTTCCATATAGACGCCGGGCGCGCGTCAGAAAGAGGGATATATGGCTCTGCAGTTTATTCTGGGAGGCTCCGGTGCGGGAAAATCCCATTGTCTGTATGAAAAGATCATAGAGGAAGCCATGGCCAATCCAAAGCTTCAGTATCTGGTGCTGGTGCCGGAGCAGTTTACCCTGCAAACCCAGCGGGATTTGGTGGCCATGCATCCCAGGCACGGGATCCTGAACATTGATGTGCTAAGCTTTCAGCGCCTGGCTTACCGGATTTTTGAGGAGACCGGCCGGGAAATCGGCATGGTGCTGGAGGAGACCGGAAAGAATCTTATGCTCAGGCGGGTGGCCCAGGAGGAGCAGGAGCGCCTCACGGTGCTGGGGAGCAATCTAAAGCGCATGGGCGCCATCAGCCAGATGAAATCCATGATTTCCGAGCTGACCCAGTACGGTATTACCTTAAAGCAGCTTGAGAAAGCTATGGAGCAGAGCAAAAATAGTCCCCAGCTGTACTATAAATTACAGGATATGCGCCTTCTGTATGAGAAATTTCAGGAGAGCCTTCAGGGGCGGTACATTACGGCGGAGCAGATTTTGGATGCCCTGTGCCAGGTGATTGACAGATCGGAGCGGATGAGACAGAGCGTGGTGGCCCTTGACGGCTTTACAGGCTTTACGCCGGTGCAGAACCGGCTTTTGCAGAAAATGCTTCTTCTGGCCCGGGATGTTTTTGTGACCGTTACCCTGGACGACCGGGAAGATCCCGATGGCCCCATACAGGACCACGAGCTTTTTGCCCTGAGCAAACGGACCATACAGAGGTTAAAGAGGCTGGCCCGGGAGGCAGGGGTGGAGATCCGCACATCCCAGGTGGTCCAGCAGGGGCCAAAATCCCGTTTTCAGGGAAGGGGCGCCCTAAATTGGCTGGAGCAGCAGCTTTTCCGCTACAGTAGCCGGCCTTATGAGGAAGAATCCCAGGAGGTGCATCTGGTGGAGGCCCGTGATGCCAGACAGGAGGTGCGCCTGGCGGCGGAGGAGATCTGCCGGCTGATAAGAGAGGGCTTTCACTACCGGCAGATTGGCGTGGTGGCCGGCGATCTGGGGGTGTACAGCCATTATATCGAAGAAATCTTTCCAGAATACGAAATTCCTGTGTTTCTGGATTATAAGAGGAGTGTGCTGCAAAATCCCATGGTGGAATTTGTCCGCTCCTTTTTGGAGATGGCGGAGCAGGATTTTACTTATGCAGGGGTGTTTCGCTATCTTCGGTGCGGGCTGGCCGGCTTTGAGCCGGAGGAGGTGGATCTTCTGGACAATTACGTGCTGGCCTTGGGCATCCGGGGGCGAAAAAAATGGGAGAACTCCTGGGTGCGGCTCTACGGGGACCTGGGGGAGGCAGAGCTTGCCCGGATCAATGGGCTGCGCAGCCGCTTCTGGGAGACCAGCGGTCAGACAGCGGCAGCCCTGGGGAAAAAATCCACGGTTCTGGAAAAAACAAAAGGACTATACGGGGTGATTACCGGCCTTAAGCTCCAGGAGCAGATGAAGAGCCGGGAGCTGTATCTTGAGAGCCAGGGGGAGCAGAGCCTTCTGCGGGAATACCGGCAGATCTATGGCATTCTTATGGACCTTCTGGATAAGCTGGCAGAGCTTTTGGGGGAGGAAATGGTTTCCCTGACCGAATTTCGGGAGATCCTGGATGCGGGCTTTGGGGAGGCCAAGGTGGGAATCGTGCCCCCAAGCCTTGATCAGGTTATGGCCGGAGATGTGGAGCGGACCAGGCTGAAGGATATCCGGGTGCTGTTTTTCCTAGGAGTGAACGAGGGCAATGTGCCCAAAACAGTGCATACTCCCGGGGTTCTCTCGGATTTGGACCGGGAACGTCTGGCCCGGCTTGGCATGGAGCTGGCGCCCACGCCCCGGCAGCAGGCCTACACCCAGCGGCTGTATCTCTATATGAATATGACAAAGCCCTCCCAGCGGCTTTACGTGTCCTGGAGCCGGGTGGGAGCAGATGGCAAGGGGCTGCATCCCTCTTATCTCATAGGAACCTTAAGGAAAATTTTTCCAAATTTGCAGCCGGAAGAGGAAGGGTTGGCCCAAAGGGAGAGCCTGGCAGGAATCCACACAAAGCGCCAGGCTTTGGAATGTCTCAAAAAAGGGCTTACAGAGTACCGCCAGGGGGAGAGCAGTCCGGAATTTCTTACCCTGTACCGGTGGTTTTCCCGGCAAAAGGAGTGGGAAGAGAAGCTGCACGAGCTGTTAAGCGGAGCCTTTCCAAAGAGTCGGGACAGCGCTCTCACAAAGGCCGTGGCCCGGGCCTTGTACGGGGCGGTGCTGGAAAACAGCGTCACCCGCCTGGAGCAGTTTGCCTCCTGCGCCTATGCCCATTTCCTTCGCTACGGGCTGGAGCTTCGGGAGCGGGAGACCTACGAGTTTGAGCCTGTGGATATGGGAAATGTCTTTCACAGGGTTATGGAGCTTTTCTTTAAAAAAATGGAAGCTGGCAGCTATACCTGGGAGACTTTGCCGGAGGAGGTGCGGGACGCCTGGGCGGATGCCTGTCTCTCCCAGGTTATCGCGGACTACGGGAATACGGTGCTGCAGAGCACGGCACGCAATGCGTATGTGGTGGAGCGCATGGGGCGGATTATCCGGCGCAGTATCTGGGCCTTACAGGAGCAGCTAAAGCTTGGCAGCTTTACCCCGGGAAAATTTGAGCTGTCCTTTTCCCAGGTGTCGGATTTGGAGGCAGTGAACATTCGCCTGTCCGAGGAGGAGAAAATCCGTTTGCAGGGAAGAGTGGATCGGGTGGACCGGTGTGAGGAGGAAAACCGGGTCCTGGTGAAGGTGATTGATTATAAGTCGGGGAGCACAGCCTTTCAGCTTTTGTCTTTGTATCACGGCCTGCAGCTGCAGCTGGTGGTCTATCTGGGAGCAGTGCTGGAGCTGGAGCAGAAGCAGCACCCGGACAAGGAGGTGGTTCCGGCAGGCATTTTTTACTATCAGCTCCAGGATCCCATTCTGGATTTGGAGGAGGGAGAAAGTGAGGAGAGTCGGGAACAACGGATTTTGGAAAGCTTAAAGCTTAAGGGCCTGGTAAATCAGGAGGACGAAATCATCCAAAGGCTTGATCATACCATGCCCGGGCGTTCCAGTATTCTGCCTCTGTCCTATCGAAAGGATGGCAGCCTGCGGGCGGGATCCAGCGTAGCCAGCCAGGAGCAGTTTCAGCAGGTGATACATTATGTAAACCGAAAAATCCGAGAGCTGGGCAGCCGTATGCTGGAGGGAGAAATCTCCGTGAATCCCTATGAGCTGGAGGGTCGGACCGCCTGCGATTTTTGCAGCTACAGAGGCGTATGCCAGCTGGATACCCGGGCAGAGAACGGCGGCTTGCGCAGGCTGGAGGAGATGACCGGGGAGGAAATCTGGGCAAGGCTTTGTCAGGGAAAAGAGGAGTAGGTCATGAGTGGCATGAGATGGACAAGGGATCAGGAAAAGGTAATCACCCTGCGGGACCGGAATGTGTTGGTGGCCGCGGCGGCCGGGGCGGGAAAGACGGCCACTCTGGTGGAGCGTATTCTGACCTGGCTGTGTCGGGAGGAGAATCCCGGGGATATTGACCGGCTCTTGGTGCTCACCTTTACCAAGGCGGCGGCCGGGGAAATGCGGGAGCGCATTGGCCGGGCCATTGAGGAGCGGCTTAAGGAGGAGCCGGAAAATATGCATCTGCAGCGGCAGAGCACCCTGGTGCACAATGCACAGATTACTACCATTCACAGCTTCTGCCACTATGTGGTGCGAAATTATTTTCACCTTCTCTCCATTGACCCGGGATTTCACCTGGGAGATGAGGGGGAGCTTAAGCTTCTCAAAACGGATGTGCTTCGGGAGCTTCTGGAGGAATATTTTCAGGAGGGACGACCGGAATTTCACGCCTTTGTGGAGACCTATGCCACAGGGAAGCGGGACGAGGTGCTGGAGAAGCTGATTCTTGACCTGGCGGAATTTTCCCTGGGCTATCCCTATCCCGTCCGGTGGCTGCGAGAGTGCCGGAGGGCCTGCCTGCCTCAGGATGCGGAGGAGCTTTCAGACAGCCGGTGGATGAAGCTTTTGGAGGAGATAACCCGACAGACCCTTCTCAGCGTGAGGGAGCAGATCAAGGCAGGGATTTCCATCTGCGCAAGCCCCCAGGGGCCCTATCTCTATGAGGAGACTCTGCAGCAGGATTTTCTGCTTCTTGAGGAGCTTTTGGCCTGCGATTCCTACGAGGCCCGGCGGGAGGCGCTGGAAAAGCCGGCCTATGCCCGCCTGACTACCAAGCGTATGGAGGATGTGAGCGAGGAAAAA
>CANPIM010000021.1 GCA_947574135.1 uncultured Lachnospiraceae bacterium | reverse complement strand
GGCAACGGACTCTGACTCCGTCATTTCAAGGTTCGAATCCTTGTAGCCCTGCTTTCGGAACCCCGACAGAGGAATCTGTAGGGGTGTTTTTTTGCATGGAAATGTTGAATTTCCGGGGCTTTTTTGTTGTTTGGAGATGGCTGGGGGAAGGAAAGGCAGGAAGAGAAAGGAAAAGGAGAATTCCGGGAGTTTCCTGGAAAAACAGGGGAATTTTGTGTGGATAGCTCAATTCATAGGTCAATTGGAAATGGGCGGGAAGCAAGGAAAATCAAGGGGTTGATACTTGCTCTCACATTACAGGAAGCACCGACAAATAGTGGATTTACTGCAAACGGCCAGTCATCTGGTTTTCAAATGTTCCAAAATCCAAAAGATGATGGGCTTAAAAATGACATAAAGGCCATAGCCCATTACTCCGCCAATCACATTAGTGATTAAATCCGTGATGTCCGAAGAGCGATCGAAGAACGGCTGTAACAACTCAATACCCAGGCTCATCAAAAAGCAGGAAAACACCGTTAAGCCGAATTTTGCCTTTTTGTCCTGGGTCAAAGGAAGTAGAAAACCGAAAGGTAGAGTCATGATGACATTCAAGGCCACTTGCCTGTAAAAATCCCCTCTTCCTAAAGAAACGTCAATAAACGGAACCATATTCATAGGAGTATAGGGGTGGTTCAGCATGAATGGGATAGATGTGATTACTGGCATCATGGTAAAAAAGAGTACTAATGAGAGATAGGCATACATGAGAGTGTTGACAAGCAGGCTGTCTCTGCCCTTGGTCCTCCACTTCTTAAAAAAGATGAAAACATACAAGAGAACCAACACTACAAAATCTATGAAATATTTTATCATGTACTTCATTGCACCCCTTCTTTCCGCTTGCTGCTCTATTTAAAATTTCTGATTTATTCCCGCGAGCAACGAGCCAAGCGGACATGCCCTAAAGGACTAGCTTTGCGTCGCTGGCATGTCCATTTGGCGACTGCCGCGTGGGTCAATACCCCACTGCTTGCAGCGGGGTTGTTGACTGGACTGCATGAAACAGTATAGCATTAGGAGGAACAGATTGCAATAGATTTATACCCACTGGAAAAATCTGGATGACATGATTACCCCAACTCGGACTGGCCGGATGAACACGGCCTCTAATCTGGAACACCACATGAGGGTGATTATGAATAATGCAGGATTAGATCCTGCTATAGGAGGGCTTCATACCTTCCGGAAAACATTTGCCACACAAATGTACGAGAACGGGGCACGGGTAGAGGAGATAGCAGCTTATATCGGGGACCTGGAGTCTACGACCAGAAAATATTATATAGCTATCCGCAAAAAGGTTAAGGCGGATGGAATGGTGAAACAGGTGATCAAATTGCCGGATATGCCAAAGTATACCAGAAAGCTATTAAAGAGGACCGTTTTTAAAAGTACTGGATAAAGAATTAATTAAATTCTGGAGATAGTTGTTGAAAATATTTGAGTGTGGTATATTATAAAATAACTGAGGGACGATATAAGGAAGAGGCAGCTTTTCAGAAGATTAGCGAGCTGGGGATGAAAAGAAGAGATACATGTATTGTGTGTTCTTAGAGAGGAAAAGGAAGGAGCGATATCTATGGCAGTTGTAAGTATGGAAATGCCGGATGAGATGGTAGTGTTTGCAAAGCCTGGCACTAAGAATGAGCAGCTTAAAGTAAATGCAATGATATTATATCCATATATACAGCAGGGGACAATATCTCATGGAAAAGCTGCTGAGATTCTTGGCATATTTAAAATGGATCTAATCACATTATATGGAAAAATGGGGTTGCCATATATTGAAATGTCGGATGATGAAATAGAAGAAGAACTGGAAACGATTCGTTATCTTAAAGGGGCGTTGGTATGATAGTTATTTCAGATACGACGCCCATAATTTCACTGTTAAAGGCAGACAGGATAGATTTGCTACAAAAGCTCTATGGAATTGTACTGATACCAAAAGCGGTTTATAGAGAACTTACGGAAAATAAAAAATTTGCAGATGAGGCAGAGGTTATTAAAACGTTAGATTTTTTACATACTATTATGGTGAAAAATATTAAGTCCGTAAATGTGCTTCGCTCTGTTACCGGACTGGATGAGGGAGAAAGTGAAGCACTCATTATGTACGATGAACAAAAAGCAGATCTTTTGTTAATGGATGAGCATAAAGGAAGGAGTGTTGCAAAGCAGCTTAATATTAGACATATTGGTACGGCAGGTGTTTTAATGCTCGCTTATGATAAAGGCTTTATCCAAGCAGCAGAGGTAAAAAGCTGTTTAGATTTGATGATCGCAAATGCTATTAGATTAGACAAAAAAATATACAATGTTGTAATGGAGCATGTTGGATTAATATAACTGGATTTATGCGGCTGCTGTACATGGAATTGGCTTGAAACGGATAGGTCAATTCATAGGTCAATTTCCAATTATAAATTACGGGAACCGTTGATTTTACACGGTAAGTTGGAGCTTATATTACGGACTCTAACTCAGTCATTGCAAGGTTCAAATCCTTGTAGCCCTGCTTTCGAAACCCCGACAGAGAGATCTGTTGGGGGATTTTTTGCCTGGAAATGTGGAATTTTCCGGGCTTTTTTCGTTGTGTGAGGATGGTTTGTGTGAGGAGAAGGAGAAGGAAGCTACTCTGCATATGGTGGACAGCAATGTCCAAAGAGAGAACCGGTTACCCAGTGAAAAGGCGTGGGCTTACAAGATGAAGCTATAAAGGGAATTCATGGTAGAGCAATGTGAAAAGTCATTGGATAGTATATCAGAATTATGGTAAGATAAATGCAATGGGAAAGGGGCGAGAAATATGGTGCGAACGGTAGGAATTGGGCTGCAGAGCTTTGAAAACATAAGAGAAGATCATTGTTTCTATGTGGATAAGACAAAATTTATTAAGGAATGGTGGGAGAACAAGGATAGTGTAACACTGATTACCCGCCCTAGGAGATTTGGAAAGACGCTGAACATGAGCATGGTAGAGCAGTTCTTTTCCGTAAAATATGCCAATCGGGGAGAACTGTTTCAGGGCCTTTCCATATGGGAGGATGAAAAATACAGAGAGCTGCAGGGGACCTATCCGGTGATTAGTCTTTCCTTTGCTGGTGTGAAAGAAAAAGACTATCCATCAACAGTTCAAAGGATCAATCAGATTCTTTCAGATTTGTATTATGATTACAGCTTCCTGACCGAGAGCGACAGCCTGCTTGCAGAAGAAAAGGAGTATTATCGCAGCATTTCTGAGGATATGCGGGAGACTACGGCGACCATTGCACTTCATCGCCTTTCCAGATATTTGTATAAATATTATGGGAAGAAGGTAATCATTCTCCTGGATGAGTATGATACGCCTATGCAGGAAGCCTATGTGAATGGATATGGGGAGGAGCTGGTTTCTTTTACCAGGAGCATGTTTAACTCGACCTTTAAGACAAATCCCTATTTAGACCGGGCGATTATGACAGGAATCACCAGAGTGAGCCGGGAGTCCATCTTTTCTGACTTAAACAATTTGAAGATCGTAACAACGACCTCGGACGAGTATGCGGATTGTTTTGGGTTTACGGAGGGAGAGGTTTTTGCCGCCCTAAATGAATATGGAATGTCGGATCGGAAACAGGAGGTTAAAAGCTGGTATGATGGCTTTACCTTTGGAAAACAGGCTGATATCTATAACCCCTGGTCCATTTTAAATTATCTGGATACAGGAAAGGCTACCGCTTATTGGGCCAATTCCAGTTCCAACAGTCTGGTGGGAAAGCTGCTCCGGGAGGGAAGCAGAGAGGTGAAACAAAAATTTGAGGGTCTGATGAAAGGAGAGGCCCTACGAGTAGAAATAGATGAGCAGATTGTGTATGGAGAATTGCATACAAAGAGAAATTCGGTTTGGAGCCTTCTCCTTGCAAGTGGTTATCTGAAGGTTCTAAAAGTAGAGAATATAGAAGAGGAAGATTGCTGGTATTATACGCTGGTTTTGACGAACAGAGAAGTGCGTTGGATGTTTAAGAACATGATTCAGGGTTGGTTTTCACAAGAGGATGAAAATTATGATGATTTCATCAAAGCGCTCCTTTTTGATGATTTAAAAGCTATGAACTATTATATGAATAAGGTAGCACTCACCACATTCAGCTCTTTCGATCCTGGAAATAAACCTTCCCAGGATACAGAGCCAGAACGTTTCTACCATGGTTTTGTCTTAGGCCTGCTGGTGGAGCTTGCTGACCGGTATACAGTAACCTCCAACCGGGAGAGTGGCTTTGGCCGGTATGATGTGATGCTGGAACCAAAGAAGGGAGACGATGGAATCATTCTGGAGTTCAAGGTGCAGGATGCAGAGGATGAGAAGGAGCTTTCCGATACGGTACAGGCGGCGCTTCGGCAGATCGAGGAGAAAAGATATGAGGCAGCACTTGTAGAGAAAGGAGTTCCAGGGGAGAAAATCCGGAAGTATGGATTTGCATTCTGCGGAAAGAAGGTTTTGATCGGGAAGGGCGCTTGAGGATCAAAGGCAGAAAAAAATGTGGCCATTCTTGCCAGTGGAGAGGAATGAGTATTTAGAGCTACTGGAAAATATGAAATAGACAGCTTGCTTATTGAAATAGAGGCAGGCTGTCCTTTTTATAATTTTAATTAAGAGTAATTCCATACAAAAGGCGGCCGCCCGAACGTTTTCCTGCATATGCAGTTCCACAGAGGTCAGGGGGGTTGGAAAATTCTGACAGAACTGTATTGTTAAAGGTAACAATGCCCGTATCCTCAGGGACGCCAAGATGGTTCTCCCGCAAGGCCATCATAATCCCTGGCGCAATAGAATCGCTGGCTACAAACATGGCTTTGGGCGGATGTCCATGTTGCTCCAGGAACCTCATCATGACCTCATAGCCGCCTTTGGCTGTCATGGGGCAATCCAGTACCAGCTCTGGATCGAAGCTGTCCCGATTGACCAGTCCGGCCCGATAATAATAAAACCGCGGGTCAATGGACAATTCCTTTTTATCACCAAAGGTATTGACGCTGCCGGCCGGGGGAACCGCCAGGTAGGATTCGCTTACTTTGCTATGATGGTGAGTGTAATTTTTATTGTGTGTTCCGCCATTACTGTGATAAACTGTAAAGAAAAGGTGGTCCACAGAGGAAATCAGGCACAACAGCTTCTGATGTACATCAATCATAATGCCCGGGAAGCAAAGGCTGGCAGTGTGGTTTTGAAGCCCTTCGAGTGTAAAATGGAACCAGCTCAAAGGAAATAGTCCTAAATTTTTTAACAGAGAAAAATAATACAGGAGGAAGAACACAATGAAATTGGCCTATCGTACCAGAGGAAGCGCAACCCCCCAGGGAAAACCAAGGGTCTACCTTACCGGCCACCCGGCGGATCTGCCTGCATGTTCGGAAGAAATAATGATGGATATTTTGAATATACAAAATTGTGCCATCTACTATGATCGGGAACCTGATGCAGCCTGCCAGGAGGAAGAGCTTTTACAGGAGCTGGAACAGATGCAGCTTTTCGTCATTCCTGTGACCTCCCGGTTTCTCTATCAGCCCAGCAGGGCGCGGGATGTGGAGTTTCCCTTTGCCGTGGAGCGCCATATTCCGGTTCTTCCTCTGATGCAGGAGCAAGGGCTTGAGGCGGAATTCAACAAAATATGTGGCGATCTGCAAATGCTAAACAGACTGGATCCCGATCCCACCGCGCTCCCCTATGCCGAAAAACTGGAAAAGTTTCTGACCTCGGTGCTGGTGGGAGATGAATTGGCAGAGAAGGTGCGGGCAGTCTTTGATGCCTATGTGTTTCTGAGTTACCGAAAAAAAGACCGCAGATATGCCCAGGAGCTTATGCGGTTGATCCATAAAAATAAATTATGTCAGGATATGGCCATCTGGTACGATGAATTTCTGGTGCCGGGAGAGAATTTTAACGAGGCCATTGCCGACGCCATGAATCGGTGTAGCCTGTTTACCATGGTGGTGACGCCAAATATTGTGTAGCCGGGCAATTACATCATGTGTAAGGAATACCCGGAGGCGAAAAAGACAGGGAAGCCGATCCTTCCGGTGGAGCTGATTTCCACTGACAGGGAGGAGCTGGAAGATTCGTTTCCGGATCTTCCGTCCTGTGCCTGTGCCAGCGACGAAAGGGCATTTACCGACGCGCTGTTGGAGGCAGTGCAAAAGCTGGCTCTCCGGGAAAATCACAGTGATCCGGAGCACAGCTTTTTTATGGGCCTTGCCTACTTAAACGGCATTGACGTGGAGGTGGACCGGAAGCGCGCCCTGGACCTTATCACCGGCGCGGCAAAGGATGAGGTGCCTGAAGCCATGCAAAAGCTGGTGGATATGCTTCGCAGCGGCGATGGTACGGCAAGGGACTATTCTGCTGCCGTACAATGGCAGAAGCACCTGGTGGATCATTGGCGGGCGCGATATGAAAAGACCGGTACAGAGGAGGATGGAGAGCGTTTGGTAATGGCATTATATGACTTGGGCAATTACCAATGTGCTTTGGCAAGCCTGGCGGATGGGAAACAGGCCTATGAACAAATGATGACCCTGAGCCGGCAGTTGCTCCAGGTGTATGGGGAGGAGGGGATGCAGTATTATCTGGCTGACAGCTATGAAGGACTGGGCGATGTCAGCAAAGCCCAGGGAAATCTGGCAGAGGCCAAGGACTATTACCTGCAAATTCTGGAGCTGTATGGGAAGCTATGGCAGGAGACGAAAACGGTGGGGCCGCACAGGGGCTCTCCCTCGGCTATAGTAAACGGGGTGAAATCAGTCAGGCTGAAGGAAATCTTACTGAGGCCAAGGACTATTATCAGAAAAGCCTGGAGTTGCGCAGACAGGTGTGGGAAGAGACGAAAACCCCAGAGGCAACACGGGATGTAGCCCTTATCCATAACCTTCTGGGGGGTATCAGCAGAGTGGAGGGAAATCTTACGGAGGCAGAAATGCATTACCGGCAAAGTCTGAAACTGCGCAGGCAGCTGTGGGAAGAAACCAAAACCACAGACGCACAACAGGATTTGTCTCTGGGCTATGACAGCCTGGGGAATATCACCCAGGCTCAGGGAGAGCTGGCTAAGGCAAGGGAATACTATTTAAAGGCCCTGGAGCTAAACAGAAAGCTGCATGAAGAAATCGGAACCATAAAGGCGCAGCGAAGTATTGCTGTCAGCTATCACAGATTGGGAGTAATCAGCGAGGTCGAAGGAGATCTGACGGAGGCGCAAAAATATTATCTGCAGGTACTGGAAGTGAGCAGACAGCTGTACAAAGAAGCAGGAACCCTGGAGGCACGGCGGGATCTGGCCTACAGCTATTACAGACTGGGGAAGATCAGACAGATGGAAGAAAATTTGGGCCAGGCCAAAGATTTTTATATGCAAAGTTTCAAGCTGCGACAACAGCTGTGTGAGGATACCGGAAGTATAGAGGCAAGGCCAGGCTCTTGCGGACAAGAAAAATGCCGAGTTCCAGGCATTGCTTGATTCGGAAAAATAGGTCATGGCATAGAAATGATAAAAAGGTAGAGCTTATTGAACAATGGCTGCCGTAGTCCGGACATAAAAGCACTGCGGCAGCCATTGATTTGCTTGTCAGGTCAAGAGCCTGTTTTGATTGGAAAGGAGTGTTGCCTGTGAATAGGATAGGAAAATGGCTGGATCAGAGACTGCACTATGTGTTTACCATTCCGACGATTCTGTTTGTGCTGGGAATGGTGCTGTTTCCCATTATCTATACGTTTGTGCTGAGCTTCCATTCCTGGAGGCTGTCTGCCAATATTCCATGGGAGTTTGTGGGGCTTCAGAATTACGTAAAGCTTTTTAGCGAGAGCCGCTTTCCGGTTGCTGTTTTTAGAACCTTTCTCTTTGCATTTCTTGCACTTTTTGTGGAAGTGATCCTGGGGATTTCCATTGCATTGTATTTAAACCGCACATTTTTTGGGAAAAACCTGGTAAAAACTGCTTTTTTACTGCCCATGGTGGCCACGCCGGTGGCCATTGGAATGGTTTGGAAGCTTATCTATGAGCCCAATATCGGAATCCTCAATGCGGTTATCCGGGGAATGGGAGGGCCTAAGATGGACTGGTTGGGAAACACAGGTATTGCCCTGTATTCCCTGATTGCAGTGGATATCTGGCAGTGGACCCCCTTTGTCATGCTGATCATTCTGGCGGGATTGACCTCCATTCCCACGGATCCCTTTGAGTCAGCCATGATTGACGGGGCCAATCGGTGGCAGACTCTTACCAGGATTACGCTGCCCTTGCTTCGGCCGACGATTTTTACGGCTGTACTGCTGCGCCTTATAGATGCCCTAAAGACCTTTGACATTATCTATTCCATGACCCAGGGAGGGCCCGGCTTTGCCACGGAGACCATGAATATTCTCTCCTTTCGCCAGGCCTTTGAGTTTATGCAGTTTGGTCAGTCCGGGGCGACCCTGGTGCTGTTTTTCCTTGTGGTTATGTCCATTGCCGCCATTACCATTAAGCTTAAGAGTAAAACGGAGGTGGATTTTTGATGTTAGATAATATGGCTGGATCTAAAAGACAAAAAATGATACGTATCACCCTGTTCTACTTGTTTGTTGTAGTGGTATTGGCAGTGGTTTTGTTTCCGTTTTTCTGGATGATTCTGGCGTCCTTTAAAAAGAATGCAGATATATTAAATGTAGATAAGCTGTTTTCCTTTGTGCCGACCTTTAAAAACTATGTCAGCGTGTTTGTGGATTATGATTTTTTCAAGCCCCTGACGAACAGCTTTATCATAAGCTTTGTATCCACGATGCTGGCCTTGCTTTTAGGGCTCCCGGCAGCCTATGCCATTGGCCGAAGCAGAATGCATCTGTTTTCTGGCATTATCCTCATGATCCGCATTGTGCCGGCTATTTCCTTCCTGGTGCCTTGGTATTTGCTGTTTACCAAGCTTAAGCTTACGGGTACCTACACCTGGTTAATTATTTATCATTTAATTGTATCCCTTCCCACCATTATCTGGATTATGATTCCGTATTTTGAATCCATTCCCAGGGATCTGGAGGAAGCGGCCAAGATTGACGGAGCCTCCAATATGGGAACCTTTTGCAGGATCATGATGCCCCTGTCCACGCCGGGGACACTTACGGCCGGAATCCTGGCCTTTATTTTCTCCTGGAACAATTTTACGTTCGCTCTGATTCTCTGTTCCAGCAGGACCACCACCCTGCCTATTGCCATCTACCAGTTTATTTCCTATTCCAATGTATACTGGGGTGGAATTATGGCGGCATCAGTGATTATTACCATGCCCATTATTATCATCTCGTTTTTCCTGCAGCGCCATATTATTACAGGCCTTACGGCCGGGGCTGTAAAGGGATAAAAGCGAAAGCCAAAAAAGGGAGCCGGCGGCTGATACAAGCCGTCGGCTCCCCTGTCTTGCTTTACAGGAAATTTACATGAAACCGGGGTTCCTTCCCGTCCAGCACATCACAGATGCACTCACAGGCAGCCAGAGCCACCCGGCGGTAGGAATCAGCGGTCTCTGCGCCGGTGTGTGGGGTTAAAATTACATTGGGACACTGGAAAATGGGGGAATCCATGGGCAGGGGCTCCTCCTCAAAGGCATCCAGGGCAGCCCCGGACAGCTGCCCGCTGAGAAGGGCGTCTCTTAAATCCGCCAGACTTACAAGGGCGCCCCGGGCAGTATTTACCAGATAGGCGCCCTTTTTCATGCGGGCAAACATTTGGGCACAGAACAGATGGCGGTTTTCGGCTGTAGCCGGGATATGAATGCTCACAATATCACTGGTCTCAATGACCTCATCCATGGTGGTTAGCGTGACGTTAAGCTGCCGGGCAGCCTCCTCGTTGGGATATAAATCAAAGGCAATGACATGAGCGTCAAAGGCCTTAAGCTTTTCTGCTACAGAGCGGGCAATGGCCCCAAAGCCTAAGAGGCCCACGGTTTTTCCCTTGATCTCACTGCCGATAAAGCGCTGCCAGGTTCCCTGCGCCATTTTTTCATGGAGGGGAACCACGGAGCGCAGAAGATTCAGCATAAAGGCCACCGTGAGCTCTGCCACAGAATTGGAATTAATGCCCGGGGCGTTGATAACCCAGACGCCGTGGCGGGTAGCCGCTTCCACGTCAATATTGTCCACCCCCACCCCGAATTTTGCCACGGCCGTTAACTTGGGAGCTGCTGCAAATAAGTCCTCCGTATAGTGGTCCAGACCGATGAGAGTGCCGTCAATATCCGGCAGGATCTCCTTTAGTTCCTCCGAGGTATAGGCGGGAAAGCCTCTCTTGGGATCATAGATGACCTCGTGGCCCCGGGCTTCTATCAGGTTCCATGCATCCATGCATAGAGTGTCAAAATGTGAGGATGAAATTAAAATTTTACCCATAAAAATCTCCTTGCCAAGTAGGAGCTCCTACTTATATTGATCCGCAAGAATCTTGGCCAGCATTTCCGGATCAGAAGTGCTGGCAAGCTTCTGCTGCTTTTGGATCTCATAGGCCTGAAGCTTTTCGCAGAGGGAGACCACCTGCTCCAGATATTGGGAGGGGAATTTTACTGCGCCGTTTTCATCCATATGAATGATCTCTCCCGGCGCCACATCCATCCCGCAGATGGATACAGGGGTGTTGATTTCCTCTATGACAAAGGGGCCATGGCCTGCACACACACCCGTGAGCATATACTGGATACCCATGGGGCGAACCTCATCCAGATCCCGGGAGGGGCCGTCGCTTATCACACCCACTACACCCAGAGAGCGGAAGGCGGTCATCATATTGCCGCCGCAAAGGCCGTTCTTCCTTTTCAGATGCTCCGGAAGATTTTGGCGGATAGCTACAATGACAGGCTTTGGCGTCTGGCTGATGGCACGATACAGATCCTCAAAGGTTGGACGTCTGATGATTGTATCGGGAAGCCCGAAGGTCACAGTAACCACATGGCCGGCCAGACGGCCCAGCTCCGGAAACATGCATTTACAGGTGCTGTCCGTGTACCAGTTTCCGTTCCAGGGATGGTAAAGCCCTAGGCAATGCTCCCGGTCCTCCGGATAGGTAGCCACCACGTTGGTTACGGAGGGTGTGTCAAAGCTTTTTAATCTTTCCAGTAGTTCTTTGTCATGCATTGGTATGTCTCCCTTCTTTTGGAAGCCCTGGTCCTATGAGATGTTTCCTGTCAGTATTTGGTTACATCTAAATAGTCCAGGGCCTTGATTTGCTCCAGGAAGGTTTTTTCTTCCTCCGGGGACAGATCCCGCAGGGGTCTGCGCACCCTGGAGCATTGGATGATTCTTCTCTCTCGCAGGCCGATCTTATATCTGGACATATGGTTGGGACCGCTGATATAAGCAATCAGACGGTTGGTTTTGGCCTGGAGCAGTCTGGCCTTTTCATAGTTTCCTGCCTGGAAGGCCTGGTAAATGGCTACAAAGTGCTCCGGAATCACGTTGGAGTTTCCGGAAACAGTCCCGTCTCCTCCGGAGGACAAGAGAGCGAAAAACAGATCGTCCGGACCGGCCAGAACGGAGAAGTCCCCGTTTCTTACCTCCATAAATTGCAGAAGCCGGGGCATATCCGGATAGCTGTACTTGATTCCTGCCACATTGGGACAGGCGCCGGCAATGCGCTGGGCCAGGCCGGGGGTGATATCGTTGACGGCCAGCTGGGGGATCCCATAGAGATAGATGGGAAAATCCTCCGGGACACTTTTTGCCACCTGCCAAAAGTAGGTGAACAGCTCCTCCTGGTCCAGCTTAAAGTAGCAGGGCGTCACCACGCCGATGCCATCGGCGCCTGCATCCCGGGCATGGCGGGCCAGGGCAATGGTGTCTGCTGTCGTCTGTGCCCCCACCATGCAGAATACCTGTGTTCTGCCGTCAGCAGCCTCCAGCACGCACTCCAGAATGCGCTTTCGTTCGTCCATGGTAAGATAGCTCATTTCCCCTGTGGAGCCATTGGGATATAGTCCGTGGACGCCCTTTTCAATCAGGAAATTGCACAAGCTTTTCAGGCTGTCATAATCCACCTCCCCTGCCTCATTCATGGGACAGGAAATGGGCGTGTTTACGCCATACATCCGTTTCATTTTAAAATCCCCCTGTTTTTTCTTTGATTTTAGGTTACATTTGGCCGGCCAACCTAAAATTATTGTAAAAACAATGAGATTTAAAATCAATTCTGATTGGGAATGTACCCATTACGATTTGATATGAGCAGAATACTCATTTTCCAGGAACTCCATAATTTTCCGCGTGGTTTTGGTAAAGACCTTTTTCTTAGGAGTGACAAATGCAGTCCAGCTTCGGATAGACTCATGGAGAGGCAGAATGGTACACCCGGGCATCTGATAATAGTTTATCACATTTTCAAAGGCCAGATAAACCATATTCTGATCCTGGGCAATCTTTAAGGTTAAATCAATATTTCCGCTTGTAATACATCCGATGTTTGGACGAAAGCCAGCGGCAATACAGGCCTTTTCCGCAATGAGCCTAAGATCGCTGGTCTTTGGGGGCATGACAAAGATATTGTCCTTTAACTCCTTGAGAGAAATCCGCTTCTGGCCGGCCAGGGTATGGCAGGTGGGGAGCACCACGCATAAATGATCCTCAACAACAGGGAAAATGCGGTACATATCCGAGTTTAAAAAGTCGGTTCTTAAGATGGCAAAATCACATTCCTCCCGTCGAAGCGCCTTTAGCACATAGCTGCTCTCCGGCATTTCCATAATGCTGAATATCAATTCCGGAATTTCCCGCTTAATATGGAAAATCACATCCTCCAGGGAGTAGGGAAGCATAACGGGAATGGAGGCCACGCGCACAGGCAGGGTTTGAAAGGTGGTAAAGCTTTCCATTCCATTTAGCATTTCATCGTAGGTATTTAGCATTTTATAGGCATATTCTAAAAATTGTTCTCCGGCAGCCGTGAGCACAACATTTCTCTTTTTTCTTTCAAAGAGCTTTACCCCCAACTCATCCTCCAGGCTCATGATTTGCTTGGAAAGTGAGGACTGGGAGATGCTGTTCTCATAGGATGCAAGTGTGAAATTTGCAAGATTGGCGGCAGTGACAAAATATTTTAGTTGAAACATATCCATAATGGTATCCTACTCCTTTCGGCATGGTGCAAAACATGCGGCTGCATAATTTGCACAGGGGAAATGGTAAGCGTTTGTGAGAGTGTCTCCTGGGAATATACATATGATAGCATGGGGGAGATGGCTGACTCAAGAATCAATTAGGATGAAATTTTTGGAAAGAGGTTTTTGCTGTCAAGAGAATTATGAGATAAAAAAGAACTGTTGCATAGGCAGATAAATAAACTGCCCAAGCAACAGCTCCTCTTTTGTGTTATAAATACTTATTTTCTTTCCAGGCCATCCGGAAGCAGGCCAAAAAATTTTAATCCGTTTACGATTTCTCTGTCCCAGTAATCCCAGTCGTGGATTCCCTCTCCCGGGACAAAGGTTAAATCCATTCCGGAAATTTCCTGGGCCTTTGCGGCAAAATCCCGATTTTGTGCAAACAGAAAATCTCCGGTGCCACAGCTTAAATAAAATTTAGGCTTAGGTCCGCTCCGCTTTTCGAATTCCTTTAGACAAAATTCCAAATCATATAGAGTGTTTTCTGAACTTTCGCCAAAGATCGCCTGCATATTGTGAAAGTGGTCCTCATCAAAGGGCCGGCCCCCTGCTGTGTCTACGTCCCTGGAGGGTCTTACCTGACGAATGTGAATGGCGGCAGATAAGGCAAGAACACCGGCATAGGCTTCTGGTTTCCTAAGACCAGCGCTCAATGCGCCGTATCCTCCCATGGACATTCCGCCAATATAGGTTTCCTCCGGTTTGTCTGAGATCAGGAACCAGTTTTTCAAGGCAATCGGAAGCTCCTTGGTAAGATATGTCTGATAGGGGTGGCTGAGTACGCCGTCCACATAGTATCCCCGGCCTCCGTCGGGAAAAACCACGATGATATCCTGATCTCTCAAATACCATTCTATCCGTGTATTTCGGATCCAGGAGGTATGATCGTGACAATGACCATGAAGCAGATAGAGTACGGGAAATCTTTTGCCTCCCGAAGGCTTTGGAAATTGCAGACGTTTCTCCGGCAGAAGAATTTCTGCACACGTATTTTTGTTTAATGCTCTGGAATAGAAATTTAGGCTGACCAGGGCCATTTTTTATCCTCCTTTTTATGTGGGTTGTTTTTCAAAGAAATATTTTCTTTTCGGAATTGGGAAGCGCCTCGTCCTGGGATTGGAAGAGGCTTTGGGCCGAGGCCTCTGCGGCTTCCAGGTGACGGAGCATGATTTGCGCAGCTAAAAGACCGTCTCCTTCTTTCAGCCATTGGAGAATATCTCTGTGATATTCAATGCTGTCGGTAGTGCCCAGGTATTTGGCCTGGTAGGTGAGAAAGGACTGATAAATGTCAGAAAGAATATTGTTAATGCATATGATAATTTCATTGTGCGTGCCTCTGGCTATAATGTTGTGAAATTCATGATGAGGGCCGGCATAGGCCTGGGGATCGTGGGCATACTGGCACATTTTCTGATACGTTTGTTCCAGCTCGTGGAGCAGATCCGCCTCTGCGTTCTGAGAGAAGAGGAGAACATTTCCGTATTCAAAATATTTGCGGAATTCCAGCCAGACCTTTAAGTCGTTTTGACTCATGGTAGGAACAAAGGGAAAGGATTTTTGCTTAAACAGGGTGGAAACCTTCATGGGAAGAACATAGGTTCCGGAGCCCTGTATTTTTTGCAGAATGCCGTTGGTTTGGAGAAGCTCCACAGCTTGGCGCACAGAGGATTTTGTTACCTGCAGGTGGGCTACAAATTGATCCTCCACCCATATTTTATCGTGCACCTGCCATTCGCCGTTTTGGATTTTTTCGATAATAAAGTTATAGACCTTTTGTGCGCCCTCTGTCATAGGATATGCGCCTCCTGCGTTTGTATCTTTTCTCCTATCATAACAAAAGCGGAAAAGAAAAGCAAGTTGAAAAACAGCAAAATCAGCAAAAAGATTAAATGAATTTATAACAAGTGTACAATTTATAACAAAAAAATTATATAAAAGAACGAAAATAAAGGAAATAATAGAAAAAAATTGACATATTAATTAAAAACAGTTACAATCTTTACATAAATAATTGAATGAATACAAGGAGGTATTACAATGAATGGTAGGAAACTGGTAGGGATGTTTATGACGCTTGTCCTATTGCTGGGGCTTTCCGCATGCAGTTCCGGGGGGTGAAAAGGCGGAGGAGCCTGTTCTGAAGGAGGAGAGCCAGGAGCAGGAAAAGGAAGAGGCCGGCGGACAGGAAGAGGAAGCCACTGCTGCGGACACATCCAATCCTGTGAAGATTGGCGTACTGACCTGGTATACAGGTACAAGGGCGGACCTTGGCACGTATATTTGCGATGCTGCGGATCTGGCCGTAAAGGAAATCAACGAGGCCGGCGGCGTATTAGGCGGACGGGCTGTTGAAATTGTTTATGAGGATATGGGCGCCGATCAGCAGACCACCATTAACGGCGCACAGAAGATGGTAAATACGGAAGGGATCTCCTGTATCTTAGGGCCCTTCACCTCTACGTTTGATTTAGCAATATCTGATGTAATCAAAACTTCTCAAATTCCCACTTTAGCCATGGGTTCTGCCACCACATTGCTTGAGCTGGATAATCCCTACTATCATCTGCCCCGTATGACAGATGAACAGGTAGGCGCTATGGCCGCTCAATACGTGGTGGAGACCTTAGGAATGACAAAGCCAGCGGTTATCTATATGAACAATGACTCTGGCGTAAGCTTTAAAGACGTATTTGTTACAACCTTAAAAGATAAATATGGATACGAGCCTGCCATCGAGATTGGCTATGACAATGAGACGGAAAAGAATTATGCTCCCTATGCGGCTCAGATTATGAATAGTGAGGCAGATGGCGTTGTGGCAACCGGAAATCAGTCGGACGCAGGCCTTGTTATGCGGGCTCTTTATGACGCGGGATGTGATCTGCCCAAATATGCAAGAAATTCTGCGTATGTGTCATCCGTAGCACTGGAAATCGCCGGAGAAGCGGCAAATGGCTGGTATGCAACGGCAGACTGGTCAACCCTTCCCCTGGAGGAACAGGGAAAGGCATTTGAAGCCGCCTATGAAGCATATGCGGGAAGGGAGGCAAATCTGAACGCTGCATGTACCTATGACGCCATTTATTTGTTGGTGGACGCCATAGAGAGAGCCGGCAATGATGATACGGAGGCAATCAATGAAGCCATGAAGGCCATGGATTATCAGGGTGTGGTAACACACTATGTGGCAGACGGAAAAAACAGCTGGGCACAGTACCTTCTGCTGGTGCAGACGCAGGATGTGCAGCCCGTTGTGGTGGGACGTGTGGACCGCGTGAAGTAGAGAATAGGACCTTTGGGAAAGTCAAATGGCTGCTGGAGTACGTGCAGCAGCCATTTGACTGGCCTTTTTAGACAGAGAAGAGGGGAAGTTTGCATATGAGTATGTTTGTATCTTTAACGATAAATGGGCTGGCCATGGGCATGGTATATGCACTGCTGGCCATGGGTCTGGTGCTATTGGTTCGTGCGGTTGGCTCTCTGAATTTTGCCCAGGGCGATTTCCTGATGATGGGAGCATATGTGTCTTTTGGCTACATTTATATGTTGAAAATGCCTGAGATTATTGGCGTGATTCTTTCTGTTATTACTTATGCGGCCATTGGAGCGGCCTTTATGGTTTCCTTTTACTGGCCGGTGCGCAAGGCCAAATGGAGCCAGGCCATTATGGTTTGTACCCTTGCCGCATCCATGATTTTTAAGGATGCCGCCAATCTGATTTTTGGTACAACAACCAAGGCTCCTTCGGCTATTATGCCAGGAAGCCTGAAGATTGCCGGGCTTTCCCTTCAATATCAATATCTCATTATTATCGGCGTCTGTTTTTTTGTGATTTTAGGAGTATTTACGCTTTTTGAAAAGCTGTATTTCGGACGTATGATGGAGGCGGCTTCTCAAAATAAATATGCAGCGGAGCTAATTGGGATTCCTACGATTTTAACTATGGCAGCCACGTATATGATTTCCATGACCATTGCCGGTATCGGCGGTTATCTGGTAGCTCCCATATTTCTGGTGGAGACCACTCTTACAAAGCTGCAGCTGCGGGCCTTTGCAGGAGTCGTGGTTGGAGGATTTGGCAGTCTGAAGGGGGCAATTTATGGCTGTATACTCATTGGCCTGATTGAATCCTACAGCACCTATGTTATTACAACCTATAAGGATCTGGTGGTGTTCGGCGCATTACTGCTGACCCTGGTAATTCGCCCCCAGGGATTCTTTGGAGAATCCATTGCAGAGAAAGCATAAGGAGGCAAATATGAAACAGACAAAACGTTTTTGGGGCAAAAATATGTGGCTGCTGCTGATTTATCTGTTGTTTGTTCTGGTAATTCCTTTGGTTCTGGATAATTATTTGATGACGGTTATCAATGCCTGTATGATTTATTTTATTGTGGCCCTGGGCCTTTCTATTATGCTTGGCATGGGGGGACAGATGAATTTTGCCTCGGTAAGCTTTATGGGGCTGGCAGCATTTTTAAGTGTACAGATCAGCAAACGATTGGATGTGCCGGTTCCCCTGGCTATGCTTTGCGCCGTTTTGGTGACCTGCATGGTGGCCTTTTGGACTGGGCTTTATTTTGTTTCGCCTAAAGGGGGCATTCTTTGCCTTTGCAACCATTGGACTGGTGCAGATTTTTACAAGCATTTTCACCAATTTTGTACCATTGTCCGGCGGTCCCACAGGCATGTATGATGTGCGCAAGCTGGAGGTGTTTGGGTTTACTTTCACGGATTACAAAGCCTGGTTTTATCTGCTGGCCGCTGTGGGACTTCTGTGCGCTGTTTTAGTAGAGCGAATTCGGAAAACGGCTTTGGGCCGGGGACTTGCCTCTGTCAGGGACAATGAGATCACGGCCCAATCCTTTGGCATCAATATTTATATGACGAAAATTATTGCCTTTACCATTTCCAGCGGACTGGCTGCTGTGGGAGGCGTTTTGATTGCGCATATGAACGGAATGGTAAGTCAGGCTCTCTTTACCTTTAACACTGCTACAAACTTTGTGGTTATGATTATGCTGGGTGGAGTAAATTCTACAGCCGGAGCCTTTATCGGGACTCTTCTGGTGACTATGCTTCCGGAGTGGTTACGGCCCCTCAAGGAGTTTCAGCTGATTTTCTTTGGAGTGATGCTGGTGCTTTTAATGCGATATATGCCCATGGGGATTGCGGGAATGACGGATTCCTTCTATAAAAAGATGGTGAGAGCCTTTCGGGTGAAAAATGGGCAGAAGGCAGCGCAGGGAAAGGACGGGATGTAAATGGAACCAATTTTGAAGGTGCACGGAGTATGCAAGGCGTTTGGCGGCGTAGTTGCGGCGGATCAGATTGCATTTGAGCTACAGCCGGGGGAAATTATGGGGCTTATCGGTCCCAATGGCGCGGGAAAGACCACACTGTTAAATTTAATCAGCGGCATTTATGCGTGTGATTCCGGAGAAATTGTCTTTGACGGCAGGGATGTCACAGGCATGCCGGCCTATAAAAGAGCACGGGCTGGTCTTGCCAGAACCTTTCAGACTCCCCGTTTTTTGCAGCGCTCTGATATTCGGGATAATATGCTGTTGGGAACAGACCTGGCAGACCAGCTGGGATACTGGAAATCTTTTACAGGAAAGAAGGGAACAAGCTTTGAGGATGAGCTGGCAGATCTCATGCAGTATGTGGGATTTGAGCTGGACTGGGAGGCAGATATTTCCGGGGTGCCCTATGGGCAGCGCAAGCTTATGGAAATTGTGCGGGCCATGTTAACACATCCCAAGGTGATGCTGGTGGATGAGCCTGCTGCAGGACTGAACCGAAAGGAAGTGGAGCGGGTGGTAAGTCTGCTGAATTATGCAGCTTCCAGGGGCATCGGCGTAGTTCTCATTGAGCATGCCATGGATATGGTTATGAATACCTGTCATAATATTTTGGTCATAAGTTTTGGGAAGGTGATCGGCTATGGGACGCCGCTGGAGGTGTCGGCAAATCCGCAGGTCATAGAAGCTTATCTGGGAAAGGGGCGTGGCTTAAATGCTTGAAATCCGTGATCTGCATGCCTATTATGGGGCAATCGAGGGGCTGAAGGGAGTAGATATACAGGTGGCCGACGGATCTATCACCTGTATTATTGGAAGCAATGGAGCCGGGAAAACCACGCTCTTAAAATCCATCTCCAATGTGGTAACCCGTAAAGGGAGCATTACCTGGAACGGACAGGAGATTACAGGTCTCAAACCTACCAAAATTGCAAAGCTGGGGATTACCCATGTACCAGAGGGACGACAGGTGTTTCCCGGGCTTACCGTGAGAGAGAATCTGGAGACAGGAACCATTGGCTGGCACGGATTTTTCGGGCATGGCAGGTATGAGGAGGATTTGGATCGGGTGTTCCAGTTGTTTCCCCGTCTGAAGGAGCGGGAAAATCAAAAGGGATGGAGCTTGTCTGGCGGAGAACAGCAAATGCTGGCCATTGGAAGAGCATTGATGGCCAGACCAAGGCTGTTGCTGTTAGATGAGCCCTCTATGGGCCTTGCACCTCTTATTATTGAGGAAATGTTTAAAAAGATTGTGGAAATCAATAGGGTCTCCAGGCTGCCGGTGCTTTTGGTGGAGCAGAATGCATCCCTGGCCCTGGAAATCTCAGATTATGCCTATGTGATTGAGCAGGGCAGGATAAGCTTCCATGGAAAGGCCTCAGAGCTGCGGGATGACCCGCGGATAGTGGCAGCCTATCTGGGGCAGTTTGCGGGGCAGAAAGGAGCGTGAGAGAGGAGATGGACAGGAATACATGCCAAGAGGCTTTGCTGATTTACCATAGGGAGCGCAGACGCAAGCTTATAGAGAGCTATGGTCAGCTGAACGCCTTTGCGAAAAAGGGGCAGATCGTATTTGCCGGCTCCTCTCTCATGGAACGGTTTCCTTTGGGAGAATTAAAGCAGGACTTGGATATTCCACAGATCATCTATAATCGGGGAGTTGGCGGGTTTACAACGGAGGAGTATTATCAGGTACTGGAGCCCTGCATCTTTGCTTTAAGACCCTCCAAGCTGTTTTTGAATATCGGAACCAATGATATGGCGCAGGAGGGCTTTTCCGTGGAAAAGCTTCGGCAAAATTATACCAGAATTCTAAAGAAAATCAGGGAAAATATTCCGGATTGTCAGGTGTACTTGATGGCTTATTATCCGGTGAATGATGTGGAAGCCTTTGAGGAAACCTGTGAGCCGGTGTCCTTTTTGACCAGAAACAATGGGAACATTAGGGCCAGCAATCAGATGGTGGAGGAATTGGCCAAAGAGTTTGGGTTTCATTTTGTTGATGTAAATCAGGATCTCTGCGATGGTGCGGGACGGTTGCGAAAGGAGCTGACACAGGAGGGGCTGCACTTGTGGCCGAAAGCCTATGAAATAATTTTAGGCAGGCTAAAGGCGTATTTGTAGGGGTGTTGGAGGAGCGCAGCTTATGGAGCTATCTTTGATTTTATTAAAGCAGTTGGTTATCATGTTCTTGTTCATTGGCGTTGGACTTGTAATGGCCCGAAAAAAGATGATTTCAGAAGAGGGCAGCAGGGCTCTGAGCAATCTTTTGCTATATGGAATTCTGCCGGCAGCCATTATGAATTCCTATTGGGTGGAACGGACACCGGAACGGCTGCAGGGATTTTGGCATTCTTTTTTTCTTTCTCTGGCAGCCCTGCTTTTGTCTATGGCTGTCAGCGCCATATGCTTTCGAAAAAAGAGGATTGAGCACTTTGGAGTGGCTTTTTCCAATGCAGGCTTTATGGGAATCCCCATTGTGACGGCGGTTCTGGGAACAGAGGCAGTATTTTACATATCCTCTTTTGTAGCCCTGCTCAATATTTTTCAGTGGACCTATGGGGTGGTGGTAATGACAGGATCCAGGGAATGCATTCAAATGAAGAAATTAATGAGAAATCCTATTTTGATTTCCATGGCCGCTGGGTTGTTCTTCTTCTTGACGCAGATTCCCATCCCACAGGTGCTGCGACAGGCAGTTTCCTCCTTTGCGGCCTTAAATGCACCAATAGCAATGATTATTTTAGGGGTTTTTTTGGCCGGAGAGGATTTGAAACGACTTTTTGTGGGACGGGATTTGTATGCGGGAGCTTTGGCAAGGCTTGTGCTGATCCCTTTTTGCACCCTGGTTCTTTGGAGGCTGTTTCCTGTGGATCATACCATTCGTCTGTCCACGCTTATTGCAGCCAGTGCGCCGGTGGGCTCCAATGTGGCAGTATTTGCACAGATGAATCATTTGGATTATGCACACGCCAGCAAAGTGGTTTGCTTAAGCACAGTTCTTTCTGTCATCAGTATGCCAGTGATTGTGGGGCTGACAGGAATTTTATGGTAGGGTGTGCGCCGTCCTTATCCGGGTTTTGAGGGCCAGGAAATTGAGAATTCTATGTAAATCATTTGAAATCATCTGAAATTATTTGAAATCATTTGAAATGGCTGCGTGAAAAACTACAGGAGGTTTTTCATGCAGCCGTTTTGCTTAAAAAAATAGGTCTTTTATCAATCCAGATCATATACAAATTGTAAGTAAACATTCCCCACGCTCTTTAAGCTGTTAAGCTTCTCCCAAAAGGCTTCCTTTCCCTTTAACAAAATTTTTTCCTGCTCAAGCCTTTCCATAATAACAGACAACAGGGTCCAGGCCTCCTGCATATTGCTCACGCCGATAATGAAAAAGCTGGAATTATCATTTTCCTCCGGAGGAATGTAATTGACGGAAAATCTGGGCTTATAATTAAAGTGAATCTCCACACTGGCAAAGGTATAGGTGGCTTCCATGGATTTGTTGAAAATTCGACCCACAAGCTCCTTGCGCTTTACCACACAGCCGTTTTGAATATTTTGTAGAATCTGGTTCTCTATGTACTCACAAATCCGCACAACGATTTTGTTGGCCGAGGGAAAGGCGGATCGTTCCTCTTCCGCAAGCTTCTCAAAATAGATTTTCTTGGCCAGTTCTGCCTTCTCTGAAAAAGAGCTCATGTTTCCTCCGTTTTCTGCTTGTGCTTCCTTCCCCTCTTTGACAGAGGGATCCTGTTACAAAGTATCATATCACAGAAAGAGGGGGCTTTCAATGCTTCCGCAGGGATTCCGGATAACTTTCGATCATGGCCGAAAATTCTTGAGAATTCCTGATTTCTCGTCTATAATACTAAGAAGGGTCCCCTTTCTTCACAGGGGAACACACGCATTGCAAAAAAGGAAAGGACACAAGAAACATGTATACATTTCAAAGCAGGGTTCGCTACAGCGAGGTGGGCGAGGACAAAAGGATAACCCTGCTCTCCATTTTAAATTATTTTCAGGACTGCAGCACCTTCCACTCGGAGGAGCTGGGAGTGGGGGTGGATTATCTGGAGAGGAAGCAGCGGATCTGGGTGCTGAATTCCTGGCAGATCGTGGTGAACCGATATGCGAATCTGTGCGAGACCATTTCCGTGGGGACCTGGCCTTATGCATTCAACGGATTTACCGGGCTGCGCAATTTTACCATGCGGGGACAGGACGGGGAGCTCTTGGCCTATGCCAACACGCTGTGGGCGTTTCTGGATACAGAGCGGGGCCGGCCTGTGAAGGTGGATCCGGAGGTGGTCGCGGCCTATACCCTGGAGGAGCCCCTTTCCATGGAGTATGCCTCCCGAAAGGTGCCCATACCGGAGGGAGCAAAGCCACACACATCCTTTCCGGTTCATAGATCCCATCTGGACACCAATCATCATGTGAATAACGGACAGTATGTGCAGATGGCCAAGGATTATCTGCCGGAGAATTTTCGGATTGGGCAGATGCGGGCAGAGTATAAGAGGCAGGCGGTGCTGGGAGATACCATCTTCCCCAAGGTGGAGCAGACAGAGGGATGCTGTACAGTGGCCCTGTGCGATGGGGCGGGAAAGCCCTATGCAGTGGTGGAGTTTCGCAGGTAAAGGAGGAATCTATGATAGAGCTGGGAAAGAGACAGACATTGACCCTGGTAAAACGGGTGGACTTTGGCGTGTATTTAGCAGAAAACAGGGAGGCTCAGGAACGGGTATTGTTGCCAATAAAGCAGGTGCCGGAGGGAAGCAGGGAGGGAGACACCCTGGAGGTGTTTGTATACCGGGATTCCAGGGACAGGCTTATATCCACCACCCATATGCCTGCTCTGACTCTGGGGGAGACGGCGGTGCTTAAGGTGGTGGATGTGGGAAAGATAGGCGCCTTTTTGGACTGGGGGTTGGAAAAGGATTTGCTTTTGCCCTTTCGGGAGCAGACCAGGCGGGTGCGGGTGGGAGAGGAGGTTCTGGCCGCTCTCTACCAGGATAAGAGCGGGCGTCTCTGCGGAACCATGAAGGTATATCATTACCTGCGCAAAGATGCGCCCTATGAAAAGGAGGATCTGGTAAAGGGCCGGGTCTATGAGATCAGCGATAATTTCGGCGCCTTTGTGGCGGTGGATGACCGGTTTTCCGGGCTCATAAACAGACAGGAGTATTTCGGAAATCTGACCGTGGGACAGGTGGTGGAGGCTCGGGTGCGGGGAGTGAAGGAGGACGGAAAGCTTGACTTAAGTATTCGGGAAAAAATTCCTCAGCAGATGGAAAAGGATGCTCAGCTGGTTCTCCAGGTTTTGGAGGAGTATGAGGGGGTTCTTCCCTTTAACGATAAAGTATCTCCGGAAATCATTGAGCGGGAGCTGCATCTTAGTAAAAATGCATTTAAAAGGGCTGTTGGTCACCTGTTGAAGGAGGGCAAAATAGAGATAACAGAGAAGCGGATTTTCAGAAAATGAGAAAAATTTCACAAAGTTGGAAAAAGTGCCTAAAATCCCTTGCAAATCAAGGAATTCTGACTATAATAGGGGGTGTAAAAGGAAACAACAAAAAACGCATCCCCGCCTTCAGGACGGAAGGCGACAAGAAGAAAGGAGCAGGAAAGATGAAGGTACAAAATATTTCCAACATTGAGAAGTTTTTTCAGGTGATTGACAGCTGCCAGGGAAAGGTAGAGCTGGTAACCGGTGAGGGAGACAGACTGAATCTGAAATCCAAGCTGTCCCAGTATGTTTCTATGGCAAACATTTTCTCCAACGGAGAGATTCCGGAGCTGGAGATCATTGCCTACGAGAAGGAGGACATCGACAAGCTGGTGGCCTTTATGATTAACGGCTAAGGGTTGGACTGAAAGAGAAATAGAACAAAGAGGGAGTTGTTGTGAAAGGCGGGCCGGTTAGGCAGCCGGAGCAACAGCTCCCTCTTTATGTACAAATAGAAAAAACAAAAGGAAGCAGCATATGGAATAATTCTTGACGTGCGGAGGAAATTCCCGTATGCTAAAAGTAGCTGATGAATTGGAATTAGGGAGGACCAAGCTTTATGACGCTTAAAGCATTGAAGGACAGCGTATTGATGATTGCTAATGAATATCCGATTAAAAAGGTTACACTTTTTGGTTCCAGAGCAGCGGGAATCTATCGCGATGACAGTGATGTGGATCTGATTATGGAGTTTTCTGTGCCGGTTTCTCTGCTGACATTGTCTATCATAAAGGTAAGACTGGAGGAAACTTTACATGTGGGAGTGGATATTATTCATGGTCCCATAGAGGAAACGGATTTAATCGAGATTGGGGAGGTTGTGGAACTATATGCAGCATAGAGATAAAACAATTCTCCATAAGGTGCTCGCTGAAATAAGCGTTGGCTGTGATATGTTAGGAGAGACAAACCTGGCGGGGCTTATAGCTGATGAAAAGTTAAAACGGGCATTGAGTATGACGGTTATTAATATTGGTGAATTAATCAAAAATATTACAGACAGCACCAGAAAGGAATACCCGCATATACCCTGGAAGGCAATCGCGGGTATGCGTGATATTGCAGCGCACAAGTATCAGACTTTGCGAATGGAGGATGTTTATAATACGGTGCGCATGGATTTTCCAATATTGAAAGAACAATTAGAGAAGCTGATAAAAGACGATGAAGAGGGAAGAGATGGTTAATTTTCACATATGAAAAGTAGTGAGGACCATGAAGAGATAAATACGACCCTGGAAATGGCCAGATTATAAAGGCGCATTTCCGGGTCAATTTTTTACATCTCCACCAGCTGCTCCAAAAACTGAATCACATTGGCCAGCTGGGAAAGCTTATTCTCCCGCAGCCAGGATCTCTCGTAATCGGGAACCCAGAGGGCCCACTGACGCTTAAGCTCCTCCCTGTCAAGCATCCCGCTGCCTCCAAGAAACAGCACTGTCTGATTCAAGAGCACAATGGCCCGGGCGGCAATGGTCAGATCTTCCATGCGCGGGTCTGTTTCTCCAAGCTCCCGGAATTTTTCCACAAGGGTCTCCCCCTGGGCAATATGGGCCCTGATCCCAGGCACATCCATCTCCAGAGCCGGGCATTCCCCCCGCTTTTTTGCGCTGAACCAGGGCACCAGCTTGGCCCATTCTGCCGTGCGCTCGCATTGTCCAAGCTCCCGGATAAGCTGTATTACATTTGTTTCCTTCTGGCCATAGAGGAGGGCGCTGGCAGCCATGTCAAAGGCTTCGTCCAGCTCTCCCAGAGCATTCCAGGCCTTGGCCGCACCAGCGGCCACGCCAAATTGCTGGCAGTTCCAGCTGCAGATGGATCCGAAATCCCCCCAGTTGGTGTTGAGAAGTCCCTTAGCGCCGTTTTCATAGCCGTATTGGGCCATTTTGGAGATATTTCCCGTGGAGCGGTCGATTTCCTCCACAAACCGGTTCCAGGAGGAGGTGCCGGGGCATACAATCTGAGGATGTCCGCTTTGAGCGAAAAATTGCACATGCTTTTCCACCGGCTCCTTCAGGTAGCACCAATTCAAAAAAACCGTGTCCGGGGGGAGCAGAGAGACCTTTTTTGGGTGCTCCAGCACAATATCCCCCCACATTTGGACAGACTTTCCCCGCTCCTTTAAATGAGTGATAAGCTTTCCAACAAAGGCGGCGTACTCTTCCCCGCTGTCCTTGCCCAGATTTCGCCCCTTGCACAGGTCAAAGGTCTCGTCACAGCAGATATTAAAGCGATTGCTGCGAAAGAGGGGGAGATACTGGTCTATGAGGGAGCAGATAAGGGCATAGCTCTCCGGGTTGGACACATCAATGGTGTGGTGATCCATTTTTTCCATCCAGTAATGATTGGAGGGCCGGTAGTTTTCCAGCTCACAGAGATGGCGGTATTTCCGGCTCTGAAGTAAATCGTGGAGATGGCCAAAGGTGGAAAGGGAGGGGACCAGCTCTATAAAATGCAGATGACAGAAGGCGTCCAGCTCCACCAGCTCCTGGGCAGTCAGCCGATTCTCCGGCGCCGTAATATTTTCACATTCTTTAAATTCATAATTACTCTCCACATACAGCTCCAGACAGTTTACTTTAAAAAAGGCCAGCTCCTCCACCATAGCTTTTAGCTGTTCCAGAGTGGGAACCCGACCCCGGGAGACATCGTGGTAAAAGCCCCGGTCGGGAAAATCCGGGTGATCGGAAAGGGACAGGCAGGGAAGCTTTTGCCCATACTGGCATAGCAGCTGCCCCAGGGTCTGAAGGCCGTAAAAAGCGCCGGAAGGCCCATCCCCCCGGATATGTATGCCCTCCGGGGACACCTGGAGGGTGTAGGCATCTCCTCCAAAACCGTGAGAGAGGAAAATGGTGTTGGCTGCAGCCGCCCCGGTGCGCAGGCGCAGGGACGTCCCACACAGGTCCTCCAGGGTCCTTTTCAGACCAAGGGCGTGATAGGACAGGCGGTGGTCACAATTTTCCGCCAGTACAAGATCCGGGTTCTCCAGAAGGAAAAAGCCGGGTTTTGGGGTAAGCTGTTTGGGTTCTGGTATGAGATTCATAGTAGTATCCTCCCTTCCTAGCAGGCGTGTAATACCAGGGCATTCCCCTCTCCTCACAAGGGCGCACACAATCCAGAGAGGGGATTTTTATGGGAACAGACTATCACAGAGAAACCGGGCCAGTCAACCGAAAATGGAAACCTGTCAAATTTGTATGCATATAGGTTTAATTTGTTGATTGAAGGGGAATAGGGCGCATGCTATTTTAAAATCAGAGCTCCTTGCGGAAGGAAGGGGATTTTTAGGCAGAGCACTTCCGGCCCTGGGAATCTTGTCTGGAAAACAAAAAAAGAATGGAGAAGGGGTTGAGAGAATGAGAGATAAGGTAAGGATAGGCGTGTTTGGCGCCGGACGGGGAGAAACCATGATGAAATACTGTACCCACGCAGAGAACGCGGAGCTGGTGGCAGTGTGTGACAAAAATGCATTGTTTTTAAATCGGGTGCGGGAAAAGCTAAAGCAGGAGTCCATCAGCTATTACACAGACTTTGAGAGCTTTTTAGCCCATGATATTGATGCGGTAGTCCTGGCTAACTATGCCACGGAGCATGCGCCCTTTGCGGTACGCTGTTTAAAGGCCGGGAAGCATGTGCTCAGTGAGGTGCTTCCCTGTGAGACCCTGGCGGAGGCTGTGGAGCTTGCGGAGGCTGTGGAGGAGAGCGGGCGGATCTACGCTTACGCGGAAAATTACTGTTTTATGCCGGCGCCCCGGGAGATGCGCCGCCTGTACCGGGAGGGAAGGCTGGGAGAGTTTGAGTACGGAGAGGGAGAATATTTTCACAACTGTGAGAGCATCTGGCCCTCCATCACCCAGGGTGAGCCAAAGCACTGGCGCAACAACATTTCCGCCACCTTTTACTGCACCCATTCCCTGGGGCCCCTGCTGCACATCAGCGGACTGCGTCCCGTGCGGGTGACAGGGTTTGAGCTGCCCTACAACAAGCGTTGCGCCCGTATGGGAGCTAAGGCCGGGCTTGGGGCCATTGAAATGGTGGAGCTGGAAAACGGGGCTGTGGTGAAGAGCTGCCACGGACTGGGGATTTCCAGAAATTCTGTGTGGTATACGGTATACGGCTCCCTAGGCCGGCTGGAGAGCGCCAGGGAGGACGCGGAGGCGGGGAATACCTCCAGGCTGTACTGCAATCTGGACAAATTTGAGGGGGAGAATGCCACTGGGGTGGAGAGCTATTCCCCCAAAGACACCCATTCCTCCTCCGCAGAGGCTTACGGACATGACGGATCCGACTACTATGTGATGTGGAACTTTGTGGAGAAAATCCGGGGGAATCAGGAGGCGGAGACCATCGACGTCTATGAGGCTCTGGATATGGGTATTACCGGGCTTTTGGCCTATGATTCCATTTTAAAGGGGGGCGTGCCTGTGTCCGTGCCCAATTTCCGCCATCCTCTGGAGCGGGAGGTTTATCGGCACCATACCGCCAGCACAAATCCTGAAAAGGCCGGAAGCTTATATGTTCCCAGCTATTCCAGGGGGAATCCGGAGGTACCTGCTGCCACCTACCAGCGGATTGCAAAGCTATGGGAGAAATCCCTGAAAGAAAAGTAAGCGCTGGCTTTGTTTATCGTTAAAATGATGGAAGATAGCGTGTTAGATAAGAAAAAACATACATTTTCACGAAAAATAGTTTAATTTGTCCGCTATAGAGGTTTAAAAAATTTAATTACATGGGGGCCAGGGCAGATTATACTAAGGATATCACTTGATTCCGGCAGGAAAGAATAATTGAGAAGGGAGAACAGGAACTCATGAAAAGGCGAAATCGATATTTATGTTTGTTTTTGGCCATTATGATGATGACATCGGTTTTTAGCGGATGTGCAGGAGACAAGGCGGAGGAGCCGGAGGTGGCTTCGGCCCAGGGAACGACCGAAGGGGGAGAGGCTGGTGGAGCGGCAGAATGGGACGGCAACATGGATAACCTTTACGTCATCGACGTTATGCCCCCCACACCCCTTATCACAGCATCCCTGGATACGGCGGTGGGGCAATACATTGCAGAGGAATTCGGAATTGCCTTTAACTATGTGCAATACTCCGGAGATATCAAGGAAAAACAGGCATTGATGCTGGCCGGCAGCGAGTACAATGAGATTCAGTACATGCAGGGCGAGGATATTTTCAAGCAGTACATCAACGCGGGGGCTCTGCTGAATCTGGATGACTATAAGGATTTGATGCCGGATTTTTACAAGCGGTATGAGAAAATCATTCCCTACTGGCGCGCTTCCGCACCGGACGGCGGCCTCTATAAGTGGGAGAGAGACACGCCCACGGAGACAGAGACTACCCTTAACCATACGGATGTGCTGGTTCGAACAGATGTTCTTGAATATTATGGGTGGCCGGAGCTTTCTTCTGCCAGTGACTGGAGAGAATTCCTGGCAAAGGCCATGAAGGATTTCCCCACCACCTATGACGGACAGGCGACCGTAGGAATGACCATGCCCATGGCTGAGTCCTATGGCATTCAGGGCATTGTTCCCGTAGGCTACGAAAAGGGCGACACCTATTTTGGTTCCGGAAATGATTATCACATTTTTAATATAAAGACCGGACAGTTTGAGGAATATCTCCTGGCTCCGGAGGTAAAGGAGTCCTTCCAGTTCTTTAACAATCTGTATCAGGACGGCACCCTGGACGAGGAGTGCTTTACGGATACGGCAGATATTACCCTTCAGAAGCTGAGCAACGGCCGTGCCATCACAGCCTGGTATGTGACCTGGAACCAGGCAACCGCCAATCAGGAGCTGACCAATGCAGGCCATCCGGAGATGAGCTATATCCAGATGCCCTTCCAGCTGGATTCCCAGGTGGGACAGGACTATGTGCTGCCTATGAGAGTCTCCTATCCCTACTATTCCATGGGAATCACGAAGAACTGCAAATATCCGGAGCGGGTTGCAAAGTTTATCAACTGGTGCTGCACCGATGAGGGACAAATGATCCTTCAGTCTGGTCTGGAGGGCGTGCATTATACGGTGGAAAACGGAGAACGCATTCCCACGGATCTGTTCTATCAGTGTGCTCAGGATGTGGAAGTACAGAAGAAGGAGGGCGTCATCGGAGCCCTGTCGGGACTTCCTTTGTGCAATTCCTATGCGGAGGATGGCCAGCCCTTCAATCTGGCTCAGACCTGGGAGTTTGTGGACGGCTTCTCTCTCACGGATCGGGAGAAGGAGGCCTATGCCGGACTGGGCTGGGATACCTCTAATCAGTGGTGGAATGAGCACTGCAAGGGCTTTGATGCCGGGTATTATCAGTCCTGCGCTCTGGAGCCCTCCAGCGATTTGGGCAAGGTGGGAGCCAAAATGACAGAGGTCCGGGTGAAATATTCGGCCAACCTGCTTATGGCGGATGACTTTGAGGCCGTCTGGGAGGAGCTTATGGAGGAATATAACAAACTGGATCATGAGCCGGTTATCGATGCCATGAATGAGACGCTTGCCGGATTTACGGAGGCGCTGAAAAAATAAGAACCAGCAGAAATGTCAATCCGCCCGGCGAAAATAGCTTTGGCCGGGCGGGTTTTCTTTCCACAGATAGTCAGGAGGGATACTATGAGGCAAGTGGCGACTGGGACAGCTCCCATACCAGGCTCTTCCGGGAAAAAGCTGTGGGCAAAGATCAAGAGGCAGAAATGGTTGCTTTTGATGATGTCGCCTGCGTTTATCTGTATATTGATGTTTAATTATCTGCCCCTATCCGGCTGGTATATTGCTTTCTCCGAGTATCAGCTGGGCGGCTCGCTGTTTGGGGGCCAATTCGTGGGCCTGAAATACTTTTTCAAGATTTTCCAGGAAAGCTCGGATTTGGTTTATCTGATTCGAAATACCCTGGTCATGAACGGCGTCACACTGGTGCTGAACCTGGCAGTGGCTCTTGTTCTGGCCATTCTCCTGAAGGAAGCTACCTGGAAGCGGGGAGCGAAAATCACCCAGACGGTCTCCTTTTTCCCCTACTTTGTGTCCTGGGTAATCGCGTACTCCATTGTCTGGTCGCTTCTGGCTGTGAATTCCGGCGCCCTGAACCAGTTTTTGGTGCGGGTGGGAATACTGGATAAGGGACTGAATATTCTGGGCGATCCCAAGTATTCCTGGCAGCTGATTATTCTGCTGAATCTGTGGAAATCCACAGGCTATAATACCATTATTTTCCTTTCTGCCATTTCGGGAATCTCCTCGGAGGAATATGAGGCGGCGGCTTTGGACGGAGCGGGACGCTGGCAGCAGATCCGGTATGTGACCCTGCCAAACCTGCTTCCCACCGTGTCTGTGCTGTTAATTATGAATGCAGGCTGGATTTTGAGCTCCAACCTGGAGCAGTTCTTTATTTTCAGCAATCCTACCAACTGGTCCAGGATGGAAGTGCTGGATATGTATATCTACAAGTTTGGCTTGAAAATGCTGGATTTCCCGTATGCCACGGCAATGGGAATTATTAAGACGGTTGTCAGCATTCTGCTTTTGCTCTTTGTGAACTGGCTGACCAAGCGTATGAGCGAGAATTCGGTGCTGTAGGGGGATATTGGGATGATTAGAAAAAAAAGCTTTGGGAATTTTATGTTTGACGCCATTACGGCAGTGCTGCTGATTCTGATCTTTGTGATCATGGTATATCCGTTCCTGTATGTGATCAATTTTTCTATCAGCTCCTTATCGGAAACCGGGGGAAGCCTGCTTCTCCTTCCCAAGGGAATCACCTTTGCGGCTTATGAGACGTTGCTGCAGGACAAGGCTCTCCTGAGCGCGTTTCTGGTTTCCTTGGCCAGGAGCATTATCGGGCCTGTGCTGATGCTGGCTGTTACAGGGATGGCGGCCTATGCTCTGGCTACCCCCAACCTGGTATTTGGAAAATTTTTCCGTTTAGCCTTTGTGCTCACCATGTATGTGTCTGCAGGTACGGTGCCCACCTATATTTTTATGAAGCAATACGGTCTGATGAACAATTTTTTGGTATACATTCTGCCCTACCTGTGCAGCGCCTTTAACCTGATTCTTATTCGGACCTACATAGAGGGCATTCCCCGGTCTCTCCAGGAGGCGGTTTATGTGGATGGGGGCAATGATCTGGTGGCCTACTGGAAGGTGATTTTTCCGGTCTGCCAGCCTGTAAACGCAGCCATTTTGCTGTTTGGCATCCTGAATCAGTGGAACAATTTTATGGACACTCAGCTGTACTGCGCCATGGAGGAGAAGCTCTATACCCTCCAGTATGTGCTCTACAATACTCTTGCGGCACAGACCAATATTGAGGCGCTGAAAAACGGGGCAGCCATGACCTCCAGCGGTCAGACCATTAAGATGGCCATTACGGTGATCACAGTGGTTCCGGTTATGTGCATCTATCCCTTCCTGCAGAAATACTTTGTCTCCGGGATTATGATTGGATCGATAAAGGCGTAGAAACGGGACAGGGCAGGGGTTTTTTGGACAAAAGGTCTATTTTTGTGCTATAATATATAAATCATTTGGATATTTTGTGCACAGGGGATGAGAGGGAGCCAAAAAACCATGTATAAAAATGCAAGTATTCAGAAGAAGATGACCATTGCCAGCCTGTTTGTCACCATGCTGCCCATGCTGCTTATGGAGTGTATGTTTTTTCTCATGATTCAGCAGGCCACCCTGGGGGAATTTCAGGATTCTGCCGCAGTGTATGTGGGTCAGCTGGAGAAAAACTATACCAATGAGCTGGACAAGCTGGAGCATCTGGCCGGGACCCTGACTGATTTTAGTATGCTGGAGGACTATTTGACCAGGGATTTTGAAAACCGGGCGGAAAGCTTCCATTATTACAGGCAAAACATTCATCCGATTCTGGACAACTGCAACAATGCCTATGAGGGAATCCGGGTGCGGGTCTATCATAACCACAGGGAAATCAGCAATTTTTCCTTTGAGCTGAGCAATGAGCTGGATACCCTGTTTCAGCAGGGGATTTTGGACAGGGAGGAGCTGAGCACTGACGGAGATTGGCGGCCAAGCGGCATCCATTACAATACCTACCAGCCGGTTTACAGCTATTATCGGGCAGTTCGGGAGAAGGGAGGGGATTATGGGATTTCCTATGTGATCTCCCTCCATATGGACGAGAATGCCTTTTACACCCAGATCGCCAATCAGCCTGTGGAGGCGGGGCTGGTGTTTGTCATGGATGAGGAGGGACGAATCCTTACCTCCAACCGAAGAGAGGATGTGGGAAAAACCGCCAGGGAGCTGGCCGGAGAAAATGAGCTTACCTTACAGGAGCTAAAGGACTGGCAGCGGCTTACCTATGAGGGAGAGTCCTATATTGCCGTACAGCGAAGAACTCCGGAGCTGCATATGGTATACCTGATGTCCTACAGCAAGGTACGGCATGAAATGCAGCGATACATGTGGATCATGATTCTGGCAGGCTTTGCACTGCTGGGACTGTCCTATCTTTTGATGATGAGGATTTCCCGGGAGATCACCTCCGGGATTTACAGTCTGAATCAGAAAATGCAGAATATTGACCGAAAGCGTATCCGCTCCATTGCCGCCCTTACGCCGGATGTAAACAGCAGGGATGAGGTGGTTCAGCTGGATGCGGTTTTTATGGAGATGATGGCACAGATTGACAATCTCATCGACGCGGCGGCCCAGAGGGAGCAGACGCTAAAGGACGAGATCATCGCCCGCCAGAGGGCGGAAATCCAGGCTTTGCAGCACCAGATTGATCCCCACTATCTCTTTAACACCCTGGAGGCTCTGCGCATGAATCTCATTCTCCGGGAGGATCGGGAGAATGCGGAGATTGTCCGGCTGTTTTCCGAGGGCTTTCGCCGCTACATGGATATGCGGAATGAATATGTGACCCTCTACGAGGAAGTGGAATTTATTCATAAATACATCCGCATTCAGAATTACCGGCTGAATAACCGCATAACCTTTGATGCCAACGTGGATGGGAGTATCCTGGGCTGCCGGGTCCTTAAGCTTCTCCTGCAGCCTCTGGTGGAGAATGCCGTGTGTCACGGACTGGAGGGAAAGGGCGGAAACGGCAGGATTGTCCTTACCATCTGCCGAAAAATGGGGGGGCTTCTGTCTATAACCGTGGAGGACGACGGCGCAGGCATGGATGAGGAGCAGCTTCATCGGCTTCGAGCCATGGTTTACGGGAAAGGGCAGGGAGAGTCGGTAGCTCTGCACAATGTGTATGATCGCATACGCCTGGTTTACGGGGAAGAGGCAGCTCTTTTTATTGACAGCGTGCAAGGAAAGGGAACAAGTGTTCGGCTGCAACTACCCATTCGTCTTTTGGAGGAGAAACTATGTACCGAGTCATGATTGTGGATGATGAACAGGTGGTTTGCCAGGGAATGCAGAGACTGATTGACTGGGGCGCCTATGGATTTCAGGTGGAACAGACGGCCTCTGACGGACAGGAGGCTCTGGAGCTGCAGCTTCGGGAGCATTTTGATCTGATTGTGACAGACCTGAAAATGCCCCGCATGGACGGCGTGGAGCTGGTGCGGCAGTTATCCCTGCAAAAGGAGAGCTGCAAGGTGATTATTGTCAGCGCCTACGGGGAGTTTTCCTATGCCCAGGCGGTAATGGAGTATGGGGTGCAGTATTATCTCCTGAAGCCCATTAACGAGGTGGTGCTCTGCGGATATCTGAGCAGAATTGCAGAGCAGCTGTCCCTGCAGGGAGAGCCGGAGCCGGTGGAAGCGGAGGAGGAAGAGGAGGCAGGGGAACAGACACGGGAGGATTTCTACTGTAAGCAGTTTGAGCATCTGTACCGGCTGTCCGCCAACGGAGTTATCACAGAGATACTCCGATATATCAACGATCATTTCAGCGAGCCCCTCACCCTGAATATGCTGGCTAAGCTTTACAGCTTTAGTCCGGTTTATCTGGGACGCCTCTTTAAAAAGGAGATGGGCCTTTCCTTTAATGAGTATCTGAACAGCTTTCGCATCCGGGCGGCGGTGGAATACATTGACGGGGGACATGATATGATCTATGAGATTGCCGAGAGGGTGGGGTATCGGGATATCAATTATTTTTATAAATGCTTTAAGGCTATTGTGGGGACCACCCCCGGGGAATACAGGAACCGGTCCAATCACTGACAGGTGGGAACCGGTTTGGTGGTGCATCTTGGTTTATTTTTATCATGAAGGGAGGATTATTCTAATGAAATTAGGCGTATTTACAGTTGTGCTGGGAAATCTGCCTCTGGAGGAGGCCTGTGCCTTTCTGGCAGAAAACGGTGTGGAGATGGTGGAGATCGGCTGCGGAGGCTTTCCGGGACGGGCCCACTGCGATGCACCGGCTCTATTGGCGGACAAGGAAAAGAGAAAGGTGTTTCTGGACACCATAAAAAGGCATGGCCTGGAGATCAGCGCATTGAGCAGCCATGGCAATATGGTGCATCCGGATCCGGCTACGGCCAAGCGGTTTGATGAGGATCTGACAAATGCCATTTTGCTGGCAGAAAAGCTGGGAGTTCCTGTGGTGAACACCTTTTCCGGCTGTCCCGGGGGAAGCCCGGAGGATCGGATGCCCAACTGGGTCACCTGTCCCTGGCCGGATGATTTTTCCAGGATTCTCAAGTACCAGTGGGAGGAGGTGCTGATTCCCTATTGGGAGAAGAAGGCGGCCTTTGCAAGGGAGCACGGAGTCCATAAGATTGCTCTGGAGCTGCATCCCGGCTTCTGTGTATATAACACCCGGACTCTTTTGCGGCTGCGGGAGGCGGTAGGTCCGGAGATCGGCGCCAATTTTGATCCCAGCCATCTGATCTGGCAGGGCATGGATCCCTGTACTTGCATCCGGGAGCTGGGAAGGGCGGGGGCTCTGTACCATTTTCATGCCAAGGATACCAAGCTGGATGCCCGGAATCTGGCAATAAACGGAGTGCTGGACACCACCCATTACAGCCAGGAGCTGGAACGTTCCTGGATCTTCCGGTCCGTGGGTTACGGACACGGGGAGGAATATTGGAGAGCCATTGCCTCAGAGCTTCGCATGGCAGGCTACGACTATGCTGTCAGCATTGAGCATGAGGACAGTCTTATGTCCGGCCGGGAGGGGCTGCTGAAATCCATCCAGTGTCTGAACAATGTGCTGCTGAAAGAGGACCGGGGAAGCATGTACTGGGCCTGAGAATCAAACAGAAGAAAGGAAGGGAATACCATGTGGCATACATTGGCAATGGTCGGCTTTGGAGGAATGGCCGGCTGGCATTATGATTTGATTGAGGAGCTTGGGGAGCTGGTTGTGTCGGGTATCTGGGACATCAGGGAGGAGCGGCGGGAGTATGCCCGGTCCAAAAAGATTCCCGTTTACGGAAGCCTGGAGGAGCTTTTGGCCGATCCCTTTGTGGAGTTGGTGCTGGTGGCTACCCCCAACGATGTGCATAAGGAGATTGCCATAAAGGCCATGGAGGCGGGAAAGCATGTGATTTCGGAGAAGCCGGCGGCCCTTTCCTCCGCAGAGCTTGCAGAGATGATAGAGGCATCCAAGAGAACGGGCCGGTTTCTCACCGTGCACCAGAACCGAAGATGGGACGGAGATTTTCTCACAGTGAAGCAGGTCATGGACAGCGGAAGGCTTGGGGAGATTTTCCGGGTGGAATCCAGGGTTCACGGATCCCGGGGAATTCCGGGAGACTGGCGCCAGGAGAAGGAGCACGGGGGCGGTATGGTTTTGGACTGGGGAGTACACCTTTTAGATCAAGTCATGCTGCTATTCCCGGGCGTGAGGCTTGAGACGGTCTATGCAACCCTGACCCATGTGACCAATCAGCTGGTGGATGACGGGTTCACCGCCGATCTGGGCTTTGCAAACGGCGTACATATTGTGGTGGAGGTGGGAACCAGCAACTTTATCAATCTGCCCAGATGGTATGTGCTGGGAACCAACGGATCGGCAGTCATTACAAACTGGGGACAGGATATGCAGATTGTGCGGGCTGTGGGAAAGACCGAGGAGGATGTGGTGCCTGTGAGAACAGCGGCAGGCCTTACCAAGACCATGGCGCCCAGAAGAGAGGACAGCATTTCCACGGAGGAGCAGATCGTGGAGGGCGGAGACGTGAAGGAATTCTACCAAAATGTAATGGCTGTGCTGGAAGAAAGAGAGGAGAGCCGGATTAAGCTTACCCAGGTTATGCGGGTCATGAAGGTGATGGAGGCTGTTTTTCAGTCTGCAGAGACAAAGCAGGTGGTGCTCTTTGAGGAGCAGGAGGTCTGAGGAAGCAGGAGGCTGCCTGTTGGCAGGGGTCGAGACGTGCAGCCTTGGAGACGGGATATGCGGTTGAAGATTTAGAAAGGACAGGTTTATGCTATGACACGGATACCGGTTGCGGCGCAGGTTTACTCTCTGCGCAGGGAAGCGGAGGAGGATTTTGCAGGGACCATGGAGCAGCTGGCCCGCATGGGCTATGAGGGTGTGGAGCTGGTGAGCCTTTACGGAAGGGAGCCGGGAGAAATCCGGGCCTGCCTGGACAGCCTGGGCCTAAAGGCGGTCAGCGCCCATGTTCCCCTGGGAGAGTTTGAGCGGGATCTGGAGGGGACGGTCCGGGCCTATGAGAAGCTTGGCTGTGAGTTTCTGGCCATTCCCTGGATGGATGAGGGAAGGAGAGGGGACCCTGGGCGGTTTCAGGAAACCCTGGATTATTTTCCCGTAATGTCCGCCCGGTGCAGACAGGCAGGGATACAGGTTTTATATCACAATCACAGCTATGAATTTGAAAAAACACAGACAGGAGCCTATTGGCTGGATATGCTCTACGATTCGGTGGAATCCCGGGATTTGGCGGCGGAGCTGGATCTGTGCTGGGTAAAGGTCAGCGGTGTGGATCCGGTGGCTTATATGAAAAAATACGCCGGCCGCTGCCCTGTGCTTCACATCAAGGACTTTATTCGGGAAAGGGACAGAGTGGCCCAGGTGGCTCTGGGAGAGGGAGAGCTGGAGCTTGGGGCCATCCTTGCCCAGGCCGGACCCAGTCAGGTGCAGTGGCTGGTGGTGGAGCAGGATGAGCACCCTTATGGGGAGCCCATGGAGAATATGAGAAAGAGCATGGAATATATCCGAAGGTTAGAAGAGAGGTAAAGGGGGATAGTGATGAGAAAATTAAAGGTAGGCATTGTGGGCTGCGGCAGCATTGCCAACGGAAAGCATTTGCCGGCCATGAAAAGGCAGGGGGGCTTTGAGGTGGTGGCCTTCTGCGATCTGATACAGGAGCGGGCGGAGAAAACCCGGGAGGCCTTTGGCACAGAGGATGCCCGGATCTATACGGATTTTCACGATCTGGTAAAGGAAGAGCTGGATGCAGTCTATGTGCTGACTCCCAACAATGCCCATGCGCCGGCAGCCATAGCGGCCCTAAAGGCGGGAAAGAACGTAATGTGTGAAAAGCCTATGGCCAAGACCTATGAGGAGGCCAAGGCCATGGTGGAGGCTGCCAGGGAGAGCGGAAAAATTCTCACCATCGGCTACCAGAACCGTTATCGGAAGGATTCCCGGTTTTTAAAGCGGTTCTGTGAGGACGGGGAGATGGGGGAGATTTATTTTGCCAAAGCTCACGCCATTCGCCGGAGAGCGGTTCCCACCTGGGGCGTGTTTATTGACGAGGAAAAGCAGGGGGGAGGCCCCCTGATTGACATCGGCACCCATGCGTTGGATCTGACCCTGTGGATGATGGACAATTATGAGCCTGTGTCTGTGACCGGCTCCGTGTTTCGGAAGCTGGCGGACCAGAAGGAGACGGGAAATGCTTTTGGGGACTGGGATCCAGAAAAGTTTACGGTGGAGGACTCTGCCTTTGGCTTTATTAAAATGAAAAATGGAGCCACCATTTATCTGGAATCCTCCTGGGCCTTGAACAGCCTGGAGGTGGATGAGGCCAAAACCACTCTGTGCGGCACAAAGGCCGGGGCGGATATGAAGGAGGGCCTGCGCATTAACCGGGTGAAATACGGACGGCAGTGTGTGGAAAAGCCGGAGCTTGGGGCCGGGGGCGTTGACTTTTTCTCCGGGGACGAGGAGAAGCCTGAGGATGTGGAGCAGGAGGTGTTCTACCGGGCCGTGGCCCTGGGAGAGCCTTTGGTGGTACAGCCGGAGCAGGCCATGGTGGTGACCCAGATATTGGAGGCTATCTACCAGTCAGCCAAAACCAATCAAACCATTTACTTTGCATAATATCCGGACCAGAGGGTCATGCTTGCAGAAAGGAGCATGGCCTTTTGGTCTGCCAGAGAAGGGAGGAAGAGAGCATGCCGTCAGTGATCCAGCTTGACAGCAATATGCAGGGAAATTTTACCTATGAGGAGGAGCGCATCCGCTTTGTCCCCCTGGAGGAGCCGGGGATTCGGGTGAGCGGGCTTTTGGGCTATGAGGAGGACCGAAGCTTTGACAGGCTTACCGGGAAATACCGGGAGATTTTAAAGGGGGTAAACCCGAATTTGGTGGCTCTGGGAAGGGAGACGGCCGGAGGACAGATTTCCTTCCGATCCAATACCACCAGCCTTTGGCTGCGGGTAGAGCTGGAGAATCCCCCGGAGCTTTATCATATGACGGCCTGTGGCCAATGCGGCTTTGACTGCTATGTGGGCCGGGACCGGCGGGACCTGCTGTTTTTAGGAGTCACCCGGTTTGATATTACGGAAAAGGCTTATCAGTGTGAGGTGCTTTCCCCGGATACCATGGCGGCCTTTTGTGCGGGCCGGCAGGAGGGGGCAGGAGAGGGGCCGGTGAATGAGTTTCTCATTAATTTTCCCCTGTATTGTCATGTGAGAAGGGTGGAGCTTGGCATTGACAGGGACGCTTTTTTAGAGCCCCCGTCGCCCTATGAGAGGGAGGGCAGTCTGGTGCTCTATGGAACCAGCATTACCCAGGGAGCCTGCGCCAGCCGTCCGGGCCTCTGCTATGCGGGAATCCTGGCCCGGAAGCTTAATCTGGAGACCTATAATTTCGGCTTTTCCGGAAATGGACTGGGAGAGCCGGAGGTGGCAGATCTGCTGGCGGAAATTAAGAATCCTTTGCTGTTTATGCTGGATTATGCTGCCAATGCCATGGTGCACGGCTGTCTGGAGCCAACCCTGGAGCCCTTTATCCGGCGGATTCGTAAAAGCCATCCCCATGTGCCGGTGGTGGCGGTTTCCCGGATCCCCGATGTATTTGCGGCGCTGGATCCAAAAAAGGGGGAGGCCTTTGACAGGCAGTTCCGCTTTCATAGAGATGTGGCGGCCAAGCTTAAGAAGGAGCTGGGAGAGGTGTATTTTATAGACGGGAGAGAGCTGTTTCCCAAAGACTGCTGGGAGCTTACAGTGGATGCTCTTCACCCTACAGATGTAGGCTTTTCCAGCATGGCAGACAGGATGCTGGCTGAGATAAGAGAAATTTTGGACAGGAATATTTGTTAAACAGGCAGGATTTGTCTTAAAGAGAAGGATGGGACTGTTCTTAAGTATTCCGCTCATAGAGAAGCATGAGTCCCTTAAGCAGCAGCTCCTCATCCAAAAGAATGGAATTTCGGCAGAGGGGCACAATCACCCTGGCCAGTCCACCGGTGGCCACCACGGTGCAGGGGGCGTGTAGCTCTTCCCGGATCCGTTCAATCAGGCCGTCTATAGCTCCGGCAGTGCCGTAAAGGATGCCGCTCTTGATGGAGTCAATGGTGTTGGTGCCGATAAGCTTCCTTGGGGGATCCAGAGAAATTTTGGGAAGCTGAGAGGTCCGGCTGATAAGGGCATCCAGGGAAACCCCCACCCCGGGAAGTATCATTTTTCCCATAAAGGCTTTGGAGGCATCGATGACGGAAACCGTGGTGGCTGTGCCCATGTCCACCAGAATCAGGGGGACCGGATAGAAGGCCGCCCCGGCTACGGCGCCCACCACCAGATCGCTGCCCAGCTGGGCCGGATTGTCCGCCTGGATGCGGATGCCGGTCTTGATGCCAGGCCCCACCACCAGCACAGGAGCCCCTGTATATTTTTCCACGGCCTCCTTTACGGTGTGGGTAATGGAGGGGACCACGGAGGAGATAATCGCTCCCTGGGCCTTGGATTTGTCAAGCTTATGTATCTCAAAGGTTACCTTAAAGATAGCGGCATATTCCAGGCTGGTGGCCTTGTGATTGGTCTGGAACCTTTCACAGAAGAGAATGTGCTGCTTTTCAAAGCCTCCGATTACAATATTGGTATTTCCAATGTCAATGGCCAGAATCATAGATTATCCCTCCGGGTCTCCTGTTCTTAAAATCGTTTAGCGTTTTTCCCTGCCAGGCATAAATCCGGCCTTAAACAGGGCATATCCCACGGCGCCGGTAATGACCGTGGAGGCAATCATTTCGCAGACCGCGTTAATTCCCACAAAGGTACAGATAAATACAAGAATATTTCGTCCGGCTATAAGCTCCTGCATATAGGGGGTGTTGCCAAAGAGCAGCACCAGGGCAGTCATAAACAGGGCCGTATTGAACAGTGCGGAGCAAAAGCCCGTGACAAAGCAGGCCACATGGGTATTGACGGCCTTTCGCACGCCGCGAAACACGTAGCCCAGCAGAAATCCGTCTAAAAGCCGGGGAATAAAGCGCTGGATAAAAGCTAAAAAAGGATTGATGTCAAAGAGAATGACACCCATGGCGCTGGTTCCTCCCACGCCAATGCACTGCAGAAAGCTGGTAAGTCCGAATACGGCTCCTATGGCGGCTCCGCCTACAGGGCCCAGGGTGACGGCGGCTAACGCTACGGGGATTACATTGAAGGATATGGCCAGAGGTCCAAGGTTCAGGTATCCCAGCGGCGTATACGCCATGATGAGCAGGACTCCGGTCAAGAGACCCAAGAGAGCCAGCTGCTTGGTTTGAAATGATTTTTCCATATTCAATTTTCCTCCTTGTTATTATTCTCCTTTTGGAGATACAATACAAATATGGTTATATCATATTTGTCTTAAACCTACAAGATTGGATTTTAGTACAAAGCCGAATTATTATAGAAAATTAACTAATTTTATGGTAGAATAAGCCCTAAGATAAAAATGCAGACGTGTTTTGAAAGATGTGAATAGGGTGTGGAGGAGTTCCAGGATATGGGAAAGATAGAGGGAATACGAATACAAAATTTTGGGGCGCTAAAGTCCATATGTATGGGGAAGCTTTTTAGTCATCAAAAGGGGACCCCCTTGGGAAATATGATAACAATTATAGGACCTAGTGGTACGGGAAAGAGTACACTGGCAGATGCTTTTGGATTTTTGGCAGATTGTCTGGAAAAGGGTGTGGAGGAAGCCTGTGATATGGGAAACAGGGGCGGGTTTCAACAGCTTGTCTCTCAGGGAAGCGAGGCAATCATTCGGTTTGAAATATATTATAGAGAAACCAGTACATCAAAGCCGATTACCTATGAATTGTCTATTGCATTGGATGAAAATGGAAGGCCTTATGTGCTTGATGAGCGGCTACGTCAGAGAGTGGAGAAGAGAGGTAGACCTAAGTCTTTTTTGAATCTCCATGAGGGAGTGGGCTATGCATTTGAGGGGAAGGATGGATGGCAGGATGACAAGGGAAATGTAACAGGGCAGGGAAAGCGTGTGGATGTAGATCTGGCAGATAAGAGAAAGCTGGGCATTGCAACCTATGGGGCTATGTCTCAATACAATCGTATTGTTGATTTTATGAATTTTTTGAAAAGCTGGTATCTGTGCTATTTTTCTCCGGACTCTGCCCGTCAGATACAATATGCTGCACCCCAAGCTCACTTAAACAGAACAGGGAGCAATCTGAATAATGTGGCGCAGTATATGTACAGAGAGGATAAGGTGGCTTTTGGTAAAATCTTAAAAGATATTCAGACAAAGCTGCCTGGGATTTCCTGCATAGAACCTAAATATATGGAAAACGGACAAATGGTACTCCGTTTTTTGGAGAAAGGGTTTGAGAAGCCTTTTTACTCCCCTCACATGTCAGATGGAACGTTAAAGTTGTTTGCATATTATCTATTGCTTCATGAAAATATGCCCCGGCAGCTGGTATTTATTGAGGAACCAGAAAATGGTCTGTACCATCAATATTTGACAGATCTGGCCTGTGAGATGAGAAAAAATGTGGGATCCGTCTTTTCAAAACAGCTTTTTATTACAACACACAGCCCTTTCTTTGTAAATGCTCTGGCTCCGGAAGATGTGTGGGTTTTGACGAAAGAGGAAGATGGATTTGCCACAATAAAACGAGCATCTGAATATGAATTTGTGAAGGAAATGTCTGCGGAGAATGTGCTTCTTGGAGATTTGTGGTATAGTAAATATTTTGGATAAGGGGAGAGTGTGATGCGTATAGAATTTTTGGTTGAGGATGCTTCAGGGAAAAAGCTTCTAACTGAAATTATGGAAAAGTATATCGCAGAAATTCCCTTGTTTCAGATGGAATATTCCATATTATCCTATAAAGGAATCGGAGGACTACCCAAAGGTTCTGATGCTAATCGTATAAAGTCTCGCCAGCTTTTAAATGATCTGCCCAAAAGGATGAGAGCGATTCAGGCAAAGTATTGGGGAGAGAAGGGGGTCTTTCTATTTATTGTATTAGATAACGATACGCGTGAGACTGAAAAATTTCGGCAGCAACTGGAAGAGGTGGCGAAGAAAGAACATATTACTATGGATTATGTTTTTTGTATTGCCATAGAAGAAATGGAAGCCTGGCTTTTGGGAGACAGGGAGGCTATTCAATCAGCCTATTCAAATGTATCGGACCGGATTGCGTCCAAGCATTCTGGATATGTTCAGGATAGTATCTGTGGTACATGGGAATATCTGGCTGACATGTTAACCAAAGGAGGTATGGGAAAGTTTAGGAAGAAGAATCCCACGGCTTTTGATGTGGGACGGTGTAAATCTGAGTGGGCAGAGAGAATTGGACGGCAAATGAACATTCGCAATAATCATTCACCTAGTTTTCAGAATTTTATAAGGGAATTGGATAAAAGAAGAGATATGTGCTTTTGCTCTGCCATATGATTGCAAAAGGAGGACCCCCATGTTACAGGGAAAAACAGCCGTACTGGCCGTGTCGGGCAGTATAGCAGCTTACAAAATGGCAAACGTTGCCCGAATGTTGAAGAAGATGAACTGCAAGGTACAGGTGCTAATGACGAAAAATGCAACACAATTCATCAATCCTATTACCTTCGAGAGCCTGACGGGCAATAAATGCCTGATCGATACCTTTGACCGGAATTTTCAGTACAGCGTGGAGCATGTGGCCCTGGCCAAGGAGGCGGATGTGGTGCTGGTGGCTCCGGCCTCGGCCAATGTCATCGGAAAGATTGCAAACGGCCTTGCGGATGATATGCTGACCACCACGGTGATGGCCTGCCCCTGCCGAAAGCTTATGGCCCCGGCCATGAACCATCACATGTACCACAATCCCATTGTGCAGGAAAATCTGCAAAAGCTAAGAAAATTTGGCTATGAGATCATTGAGCCGGACAGGGGAATGCTGGCCAACGGGGATGTGGGAGACGGTCGTATGCCGGAGGAAGCGGCGCTGGTGGACTACATTCTGCGGGAGATAGCCTTTGAGAAGGATCTGACGGGAAAGCGGGTGCTGGTAACTGCAGGGGCCACCCGGGAGGCCTTTGATCCGGTGCGGTTTATCACCAACCATTCCAGCGGAAAAATGGGCTGTGCTCTGGCCAGAGCCGCCATGCTCCGGGGAGCCCAGGTGACCCTGGTGGCCGCCCATATGGAGGTGGCGCCGCCCCGGTTTGTGGAGACCGTGCCCGTAGTTTCGGCGGAAGAGATGTTTCAGGCAGTGACGGAGCGGGCGGGAAGCTATGACTATATTGTGAAAGCAGCGGCCGTGGCTGATTATACCCCGGAGACAAAAGCGGACAGTAAGATGAAGAAGCAGGAGGGGGAGCTTTGTGTCCGCCTGAAACGGACAAAGGACATTTTGAAATATTTGGGAGAGCATAAGAGGCCGGGACAGATTCTCTGTGGATTTTCCATGGAAACTCATGACGTGCTGGCCAATTCCCGAAAGAAGCTGGAGGCGAAAAACTGCGATGTGATCTGCGCCAACAGCTTACGAACAGCAGGGGCCGGCTTTGGCACGGACACCAATGTGATCACGGTGATTACCCGGCAGGGGGAAGAGGAGCTGGAGCTAATGAGCAAGGATCAGGCGGCCCACAGGGTGCTGGATGTGATGAGGGAGCTGGAGGCTTTGGAATAAAAGGTCCGTGGACGTACTTGTCAGCTATAAAAAGGTGTTTATGAAGGGGGAACAGATATGGGTGTTTATGAGGGAAAGACAGAGGAGCAGCTGTATGAGAGGGGCTTTGGATATTTTTCTGCAGGAGACTACGGCCATGGGACGGCGTTTCTGCTGGAGCTTGCAAAGAGGGGACATTATGGAGCCCAGTATTGCATGGGGATCATGCATCACAGAGGATTTGGATATGAGGCCACCCGGGAGGATTTGGATCAGGCGGAGGAGTATTTGCGGGCATCTGCAGGCCAGGGCTGCAGGGAGGCGGCAGACTACCTGGAGAGGCATTTCGATGCGCCCAGAAGAGAGGCGGAGCGCAAGAGAGCCTGGGAGGCTTTGCCGGAGGAGGAGAAGCTTTACCGGCAGGGAAAGGAGGCCTATGAGAAACAGGATCTTCCCCTGGCTGCCTGGTATTTTGATCAGGCGGCCCGTTTGGGACTTGGGAATGCCCAGTATGAGATGGGAGAGCTGTATCGGCTGGGCCTGGGCGTGGAGCAGAGCGAGGCCAATGCCCTCTACTGGTATCAGACGGCAGCGGAGCAGGGTCATGAGGCCGCCCGCAAGGCAGTTGCCAGGATAGAGAAAAAGGCTATGGGGGAGGAAGAGGAGGCCGTCTCTGGAAATGAGGAGGAAAATCAGCAGGCAAAAGACGATGAGGACGACACCGGTCTCTGCCCCTTTCGCAAGCCTGAGCCTGACGCCACTTATATGTGGCCGGCGGTGATAGAGCTTCTGAAAAAGGAGACAGAGGAGACCATTATCCGTCTGGCCAGGGGAAATACGGCGGCCGGTATGGATGCCTATGACAAGGGAGATCTTGCGGAGGCCATGAAGTGTGCGGAGATTGGCGCCCAGCTGGGATGTCCGGAGGGCCAGCGGTTTCTGGCTCATCTTTTCTGGAAGGGAGAGGATGGGAACCGCAATGAGAACCGGGCCCGGATCTGGATGCGCCGGGCAGCCATGAGCGGCCTGGAGACTGCGGTTTCGGATCTCAGAGCAATGGAGCCGGCGGGTGGTATTACGGCGGAGGGGCTTTATCAGGAGGGAATTGCCTATATCAATGAAAATGATTACGAGCACGGAATTCCCCTTTTGGAGGAAGCGGCCTTTCTGGGAGATAAAGGAGCCCAGTGCTTTTTCGGAATCATGCTCACTCAGGATAAAGAGGGGAGCAGTGCCGGCATTGCCCGCGGAGTTGCCTATATGGAGATGGGAGCAAAGGACGGAAAACCGGAGGCCCAATGGTATCTTGGCACGCTTTATTACCGGGGAGAGGTGGTAGAGAAGGATTGCCAAAAGGCGGCATATTGGTTTGAAAGGGGGGCCCGGGCCGGAGATGTGAAATGCCAGTCGTACCTGGGGCGGATGCTTGCCATGGGAGAAGGCGTAAAGCAGGATTACAAAAGAGCATTTTACTGGCTGGAAAAAAGTGCGGCCAGCGGAGACAAGGATGCCCAGAGGTCTTTAGGTGGTCTGTATTTGGTGGGAGAGGGAGTGGATCAGGACACGGAGAAGGCAAAGGATTGGCTTCAAAAGGCGGCGGCTCAGGGGGATCTCCTGGCCAAAAAGATTTTTGAGGAGGCTTTCTAAGCTTCCCGGGAACGGAAGAGGAAATAAAGATGTCATTTGCACATTTGCATACCCATACGGAGTATAGTCTGCTGGACGGCTCCAACAAAATAAAGGAATACGTGGCCCGGGTCAAGGAGCTGGGCATGGATGCGGCGGCCATTACGGACCATGGCGTCATGTATGGTGTCATTGATTTTTATAAGGCGGCCAAGGCGGAGGGAGTCAATCCCATACTGGGGTGCGAGGTATATGTGGCCCCCAATTCCCGGTTTGACAAGGAGACCACCGGAGGCGAGGAGCGCTATTATCACCTGGTGCTGCTGGCGGAGAACAACCAGGGCTATGCCAATTTGATGAAAATCGTGTCCAAGGGCTTTGTGGAGGGGTATTACTACCGGCCCCGGGTGGATATGGAGGTGCTGGAGGAATACCACCAGGGGATTATTGCCTTAAGCGCCTGTCTGGCCGGCGAGGTGGCCAGATACTTGGTCAAGGGCCTGTATGAGGAGGCAAAAAAGGTGGCCTTGCGGTATGAGGAAGTCTTTGGGAAAGGAAATTATTTCCTGGAGCTTCAGGATCACGGTCTGCCGGATCAGCAGATGGTGAATCAGGCATTGCTGCGCATGAGCCGGGAGACGGGGATTCCCCTGGTGGCCACCAACGACGTGCACTACACCTATGCGGAGGACGAGAGGGCCCATGATATTCTTTTGTGTATACAGACGGGAAAAAAGCTTGGGGACGAGAACCGGCTGCGGTATGAGGGAGGCCAATATTACGTAAAATCTCCGGAGGAAATGGAGGAGCTGTTTCCCTATGCCCGGGAAGCCCTGGAAAATACGGGGAAAATTGCCGCTCGGTGCCATGTGGACATAGAATTTGGGGTTACTAAGCTTCCCCGGTTCGATGTGCCGGAGGGATATACCTCCTGGGAGTATTTAAATCACCTGTGCTTCCAGGGTTTTGAGGAGCGCTATCCCGCAGACGACGGAAAGGTCAAGGAGCGGCTGGAATATGAGCTTTTCGTGATTCAGAAAATGGGCTATGTGGATTATTTTCTGATTGTGTGGGATTTTATCCGTTATGCCCGGGAAAATGGAATTGCCGTGGGACCGGGTCGGGGCTCGGCGGCGGGCAGCATTGTGGCTTATACCCTGGGGATTACCAGCATTGATCCCATCCGCTATCAGCTGCTTTTTGAGCGGTTTCTAAATCCGGAGCGAATCTCCATGCCGGATATTGATATTGATTTTTGTTTTCGGCGGCGACAGGAGGTCATAGACTATGTAGTGGAAAAATATGGAAAGGACCGGGTGGTGCAGATCGTGACCTTTGGTACCATGGCAGCCCGGGGAGTGCTCCGGGATGTGGGCCGGGTCATGGATATGCCCTATGCCTTTGTAGATACCATTGCAAAAATGGTGCCCACAGAGCTGAATATGACCCTGGATCGGGCTATGACCATGAATCCGGAGCTGCGCCGGGGCTATGAGAGCGATCCCCAGGTGCGGGAGCTGATAGATATGGCCAAGCGCCTGGAGGGCCTACCCCGGCATACCTCCATGCATGCGGCGGGTGTGGTTATCAGCCAGAAGGCTGTGGACGAGTATGTGCCCCTGTCCCGGGCCTCCGACGGCTCCATCACCACCCAGTTTACCATGACCACCCTGGAGGAGCTTGGACTTTTGAAAATGGATTTCCTGGGCCTTCGCACCCTGACGGTGATTCAGGATGCGGTGGAGCTGGTGGAAAGGGATTTTCAGATACGGCTGGATATGGATCATATATCCTACGACGATAAGGAGGTACTGGCCAGCATTGGCACCGGCCGCACGGACGGGGTGTTCCAGCTGGAAAGTGCGGGCATGAAAAACTTTATGAAGGAGTTAAAGCCCCAGAATCTGGAGGATATTATTGCAGGGGTAGCCCTGTACCGGCCAGGTCCCATGGATTTCATTCCTCAGTATATCCGGGGAAAGGATCACCCGGAGCTTACCACCTATGACTGTCCGGAGCTGGAGCCCATCCTGGAGGCCACCTACGGCTGCATTGTTTACCAGGAGCAGGTGATGCAGATCGTGCAGAAGCTTGCAGGTTACACCCTGGGGCGCAGCGACTTAATCCGCCGGGCTATGTCCAAGAAGAAGGCCTCTGTCATGGAAAAAGAGCGGCACAATTTTGTCTATGGAAATCCCGAGGAGGGAGTGCCCGGCTGTGTGGGCAACGGCATTCCGGAAAAGATAGCCCAGAAAATCTATGATGAGATGATGGACTTTGCCCAGTACGCCTTTAACAAGTCCCACGCGGCGGTTTACGCGGTGGTGGCCTATCAGACCGCCTATTTAAAATATTACTACCCTGTGGAATTTATGGCAGCCCTTATGACCTCTGTCATTGATAATCCGGGCAAGGTGGCTGAATACATTTTTACCTGCCGCCAGATGGGGATTGATATTCTGCCGCCGGATGTAAACGAGGGGGAGGGCAACTTTTCCGTGTCCAGAGGAAAGATCCGTTATGGGTTGTCGGCCATAAAAAGCGTAGGTCGCCCCGTTATTGAGGCCCTGGTCAGGGAGCGGGAGCTGGGGGGTGCCTTTGTGAGTCTGCAGGATTTTATTGATCGCATGGCGGGAAAGGAGATTAACCGCCGGGTGGTGGAGCACTTTATCAAGGCGGGTGCCTTAGACAGCCTGGAGGGAAACCGGCAGCAGAAAATGATGGTCTACGCAAATCTGATGGACAAGGCTCTGCAGGATAAAAAGACAGCCATGACCGGACAGCTCTCTCTCTTTGATTTTGTATCCGATGAGGACAAGGATCAGTTCCAGCTCAAGTTTCCCCAGGTGCCGGAATACGACAAGGAGCTTCTTTTATCCTTTGAAAAGGCTGTGCTTGGGGTTTACATCAGCGGCCATCCCCTGGAGGAATATGAGGAGCGCTGGCGGAAAAATATTACGGCAGTCACCTCGGACTTTCAGCTGGAGGAGGAGACCGGGCAGACCAAGGTCTGGGACGGCCAGCGGGTGGTCATCGGCGGTATGATTGCGGGAAAAAGCATTAAGTACACCAAAAATAACAAGGTCATGGCCTTTCTCAATGTGGAGGATCTGGTGGGAAATGTGGAGGTCATCGTGTTTCCCAATGTATATGAGCGGCAGAATGCCCTTCTGGTGGAGGATGCAAAGGTTTTTATCAGCGGTCATGTAAGCGCGGAGGAGGAGAAGGCCAGCAAGCTTATCTGCGATAAGCTTTACAGCTTTGAGGAGGGCCGGCGGGAGGTGTGGATTCAGTTTCCCGATGCCCAGGCCAGCCAGGAGCGGGAGCCGGAGCTTTTGAAGCTTTTGCAGGAGGAGGAAGGGCCTGATCGGGTGGTGCTCTACGCGTCCAGAGAGCGGGCGGTAAAACGGCTTCCCTCCAAGTGGAGCATTCTGGGAGACAGACGGACGCTGGGACTTCTGCGGGAGCATTTCGGGGAGGATAATGTGAAAGTCGTGGAGAAACGTATTGAAAATATAGATAAAATGCTTTAAAATAAAAACAAAGCGAGTTATATCCTGTATGACGCAAATCGGGCCTTTTGGGTCCAAAACGGGAGGAATTACAGATGGGAAAGGAAATTAACACGATTGGAGTTTTGACCAGCGGCGGCGATGCGCCGGGCATGAATGCAGCCATCCGTGCAGTGGTGCGGAAGGCGCTGGCCAACGGAAAAAAAGTAAAGGGAATCCGCAAGGGCTATAGCGGCCTGCTCAATGAGGAGATCATTGACATGTCGGCCAATGACGTGTCCAATACCATAGAGCGGGGCGGCACCATTCTCTTCACAGCCCGCTGCAAAGAGTTTATGACAGAGGAAGGGCAGAAGCGGGGCGCGGAGATTTGCCGAAAGCATGGCATTGACGGCATCGTGGTTATCGGCGGCGACGGTTCCTTTAAAGGTGCCCAGAAGCTGGCCCAGCTTGGCATCAACACCATCGGAGTGCCGGGCACCATTGATCTGGATATTTCCTGTACCGAGTATACCATCGGTTTTGATACGGCTATCAACACGGCCATGGAGGCCATAGACAAGGTACGGGATACCTCTACATCCCACGAGCGCTGCAGCATCATCGAGGTTATGGGGCGCAAGGCCGGCTATATTGCCTTGTGGTGCGGTATTGCCAACGGAGCGGAGGATATTCTTTTGCCGGAGCGCTTTGACTATGATGAGCAGAAGATCATTGACAATATTATTGCCAACCGGAAGCAGGGCAAGAAGCATCACATTATTATCAATGCCGAGGGTGTAGGCCATTCCACCAGTATGGCCCGCCGGATTGAGGCGGCCACTGGCGTAGAGACCCGGGCCACCATTTTAGGCCATATGCAGCGGGGCGGGTGCCCTACCTGTAAGGACCGTGTGTATGCCTCCATGATGGGAGCCATGGCAGCGGATCTTCTGTGTGCAGGGAAAACCAACCGGGTGGTGGGCTATCAGAACGGCCGGTTCCAGGATTTTGATATCAATGAGGCCCTGGAGATGGACAAGGGAATCGATGAGTACATGTATCAGATTTCCCGGGCTTTGTCTGTCCACTGATAGGGCTGGGTGCATAAAATGATAACAAGTACGGCAAA
>CANPIM010000020.1 GCA_947574135.1 uncultured Lachnospiraceae bacterium | reverse complement strand
CTTTTGGAGAGCGCCTCCGGAGTTACGGTAAAATCCACCCATTGGATATAGTCCTCCTGCGCCTTTACCTCCCCGGAGCTTACGGCGCTTTGCTCCTGCTCCCAGGCGCGCTGGCGCATAAGGCTGCCCAGAAAAATGGACAGGAACAGCAGCTCCAGACAGATTCCCCGCCATAAAAATCGTTCTTTTTTCATGAAAGCTTCCCATATGTGATGTTGTTTTATCCTATGAAAAAAGAGTTTCTTTTAGTCATGAAATTTCATTGACAGCCGAAGTATTCTGTGATACTCTTTAAGAAGTTGCAATAGTGCAACGCAGACTTTTTAATTATTTTGGAGGTATCATCATGAACAGAGGTACAGTAAAATGGTTCAACAATCAGAAGGGCTATGGTTTCATTTCTGATGAGCAGGGCAACGATGTGTTTGTTCACTACTCTGGGTTGAACATGGAAGGCTTCAAGTCCCTGGAAGAGGGTCAGGAAGTTGAGTTTGAGGTAGTAAACGGAGCAAAGGGACCTCAGGCTACCAACGTTACAAAATTATAATCCGCATTTTATTCAGTGTGCCTTTATTTCTATTATATAGACGACTCGTTTTTATAAGGAATTAAGCAGAATTGTAAGAAGCAGATTAAAAAGGGAACTGTCCGCATGGCAGTTCCCTTTTTAGATCCCAGGAAGGATGTACTGTCACTTGCCCGCCGGCAGAATGTGCGCTATTATATATAGAAGAAACTCCTTACAAGGAGAAAAGAAAAAGCAGGAAAGGGAAGAAAATAGAACATATGTTTGGAGAGTGCCATGCCCATATGATAATGGATGGGGTCAATTACAAGGCGGCCGTGGCCCTGCACAGGGAGGAAATTCAGGATCCGGTTATTCGTCAGAGGCTTGCGGCCTGGAGGGAAGCGGGAGTCTCCTTTGTCCGGGACGGAGGCGATGCCAGGGGCGTATGCCTGCGGGCCCGGGAGCTGGCGCCGGAGTACGGCATAGACTACCGCACCCCTGCCTTTGCCATTCATAAGCGGGGCCACTACGGAGGCATTGTGGGAAGAGCCTTTGACAGCTGGCAGGAATACAGAGAGCTCATAAAGGAAGTGGGGCGCCAGGGGGGCAGCTTTATTAAGATCATGATAAGCGGGCTTATGGATTTCAATACCTTTGGAGCCCTGAGCGAGCCGGGATTAAAAGCAGAGGAAATCCGGGAGATGATCGATCTGGCCCATCAGGCCGGATTTGCGGTTATGGCTCATGGAAACGGGGCCAAAAATGTGGCGGCAGCCCTGGAGGCGGGAGTGGATACCCTAGAGCACGGCAATTACCTTACAGGGGAGGTGTTGAGCCAGCTGGCCGAGAGCCGGACTATCTGGATCCCCACGCTGGCGCCCACGGGAAACCTTTTGGGGAGCAGCCGGTTTCCCCGGGAATCCGTAAAAAAGATTTTGGAATGCCAGATGAGAAATGTGCAAAAAGCCTTTGGGCTTGGGGCCCGGATAGGCCTTGGCAGTGATGCAGGGGCCTACCGGGTTTTCCACGGACAGGGCCTGCTGGATGAATATGCCTATTTAAGGCAGGCGATTCCTGATCAGGAGGCCCTGGATGGCGTCCTTCTGGAGGCGGAGGCGGAAATACGTCGTCTGTTTTAAGAGGGGGCAGATTGCCTGAGAACAGAGAGGGAAAGGCCTGTATCGTTTGGAGAAGCCGGGAGGAAGGGAAGAGGAAAATAGAAGGAAGAAGGAAATGCAAGGAAGGGAAGAAGGAAATAGAAAGAAGGGAAGAAGGAAATGGAAGGAAGGGAAGAAAGAAATAGAAGGAAGGGAAGAAGGAAATAGAGGGAATGGAGGAGAAAATGGAGGAAAGGCTTCAGAATTATAAGCTGTTGATTCAATATGAGGGAACCCGCTACAAGGGCTGGCAAAGCCAGGAGGGTACAGAGCAAACCATCCAGGGCAAGCTAACCCGGATTTTGGAGCGGATGACGGGAAAGCCTGTGGATCTAAAGGGAGCGGGCCGGACCGACGCAGGGGTCCACGCCAGAGGGCAGGTGGCCCATGTGCGGCTGGGGACGGAGCAAAGTCCCAAGGAGATCCGGGATTACCTGAACCGGTACCTGCCGGAGGATATTGCAGTGCTGGAGGTGACGGCCGTGGACGAGCGGTTTCACAGCCGCCTCCATGCAGTGCGCAAAACCTATGTATATCGGATCTGGAACAGGCAGATTCCCAATGTGTTTCTGCGCAGATTTGCTGCCCATGTGGAGGAGCCTCTGGATGTGGAGGCTATGCGAAGGGCAGCGGGGAATCTAAAGGGAACCCATGATTTTCTCTCCTTTTGTACCAGAAGGAAGATTAAAAAGTCCACAGTGCGCACAGTGGAGGAGATTTTGATTGAGGAGCTGGAGGGAGAGATCCGCCTGACCTTTACAGGAGACGGCTTTTTGTATCATATGGTGCGGATTCTCGTGGGAACCCTGGTGGAGGTGGGACTTCACCAGCGGGAGCCGGAGGAGATGGAGGAGATTTTTGCAGCCAAGAGCCGGGACAGGGCGGGGCGCCTGATGCCGGGAAGAGGATTGATTTTGTGGAATGTGGAATACCCCCAAGGACCCCAAGAGATTTAAGGATAAATTTATAAAAAAAAGAAAAAAATAATTATTTATTTGACATTTTGACGAAAGTACGATATGATTAATTTGTAAATAGGAATGAATTCGTATATAAGAAAAATATAAAAAGGAGGAGAACGTATGCATCAGTTGTTTGACATCAGCGGAAAAAAGGCAATCGTAACAGGCGGAACCAGAGGCCTGGGCTTTGGCATGGCAGAGGCCCTGGCAGAGGCGGGCTGCGAGACCGTAGTCATTGGATCCTCGGATCGGGTGTTTGAGACAGTGGAGGGGTTGAAGCAGCGGGGTTTTGCCTGCCACGCTGTAAAGGCAGATTTGCGCTCCCGGGAGGAAAACTATCGGGCTTTTAGGGAGAGTATGGAGTTTTTAGGAGGAGATCTGGACATTATGGCCACAGCGGCCGGGATCCAGAGACGCCATCTGGCGGAGGAGTTTCCCATGGAGGAGTGGGATGAGGTGATCAATATCAATCTCCATTCCGTGTGGATCATGTGCCAGGAGGCGGGAAAGGTGATGTTGAAAAAGGGATACGGAAAAATCATCAATGTGGCCTCCATGTGCTCCTGGTTCGGGGGACAGACGGTGCCGGCTTATTCGGCGGCCAAGGGCGGCGTGACCCAGCTGACCAAGGCACTCTCCAATGACTGGGCAGGCCGGGGCATTAACGTAAATGCCATTGCCCCGGGCTATATGGCTACGGATTTAAATGAGGCCCTCTTAAAGAATAAGGAGCGCTTTGATCAGCTGTCCGTGCGGATTCCGGCCGGGCGCTGGGGAACCCCGGACGATATGAAGGGTACCACCATTTTCCTGGCATCCCATGCCAGCGACTATCTGTGCGGCGCCATTATTCCCGTGGACGGGGGCTATCTGGTAAAATAAAAACTGGGAAAATTTGGAAAGGGGAATACATAAAATGAGAGCATTGGTTTGGACAGATAAGCAGCTGGTGGAGATGCAGGAGCGAGAGATTCCCGATTATACGGGAAAGGTGCTCATCAAGGTGGCCTATGCAGGTATTTGCGGCTCGGATGTAAGCGTATACCTGGGCAAGCATCCCAGGGCCAAGGCGCCCCTGATTATGGGCCATGAGTTCTCCGGAACCGTGGAGGCCATTGGGGAGGGTGTGGAGACGCCCCTGCAGGTGGGAGACCAGGTAGTGGTAAATCCTCTGTATTTTTGCAACAGATGCCGGGCCTGTTTAAAGGGGAATACCCATGTGTGCAAGAGCCTTCGGCTCTATGGCACGGATTCTGACGGCGGCATGGCAGAGTATGTGGCCATTCCGGAGCAGAGCATTTTAAAGCTGCCGGAGGGAATCTCTCTGAAAATGGCGGCAGTGATTGAGCCGGTGGCCGTGGTGGTTCATGGCTTGCGCATGGTGACAAAGCCCTTCTACGGGGCGGCAGCCGTGACGGGACTGGGACCCATGGGACTTTTGACAGCCCTGATGCTAAAGGATGCGGGGGTGAGCCAGCTGTACTGTGTGGAGGCCAATGCCCAGCGGGCAGAATACGGCAGAAAGCTTGGACTTACGGTGGTAAATCCCATGGAAGTGGACGCCGTGCAGTTTATTCTGGATGAGACCGGCGGGGAGGGCGTGGATCTCCTGGTGGAGGCCAGCGGAAGCCCGGCCGTGGCCAAGACCATGACAGAGATGGCCGGGGTGCGGGCGGAGATTCTTCTGCTCAGCGTGTTTAAGGAGCCGGCGGCCATTGATCTGCGGGCCGTGAATTTCAAGGAGCAGGCCTTGATTGGGACCCGGGTGTATACCAGACTGGACTTCCAGGATGCAGTGACCTATGTGAGCAAAAATGAGGAAAAGATTGCCTCGGTGGTATCCCATGTACATCCTCTGGAGAAGGGACAGGAGGTATTCCAGGACATTATCAGCGGCCACACCAATACCATGAAGGTTCTGCTGGAAATTGGGAAATAGAGCTTAGAGATAAGAAAAAGCAGAGATTGAGGACACAGGCGTTTTTGGGAGAAAATGCCTGTGTCCTTGGCATTTACAAGAATCCCCTCCGGAAAAACAGAAATTTTACTTCTTTTTTTAAAAAAATATGGTATGATATAGGAGATGGGAGGTACAGAATGAAAGACCAGAGACATAAGCGTAAGGAGTCCTTTTCCGTGCTTCTGATTTCCAACATAGACCGGAGCAGCCGGCAGTTTCAGCTCTCCATGTTTACCATACGCATGGTGATATTTTTGTTGGTTTTGCTTTTGGTTTTGTTGGGTTGGTTGGGATATCAGTATGCCACAGGCTACAACAGGCAGGAGGCTCTGCGTCAGCAGCTTCATTCCCAGGAGGAAAAAATGGCCCAGCTGGAACAGGAGAAGGAGACCTGGAACAGCGAAAAGCTGGCCCTGACTGCGGAAAATGAAACCCTGCGTCAGGAGCAGGAGCAGCTTAAGGCGGCCAAGGAGGAGGAGCCTAAGGAGGAGCCAGAGCCGGAGGTGGATTCCACCTATCCCACCCGCTATCCCTACCAGGGGACAGGAGTTCTGGAGGGTACATATTCGGAGGAACAGCCCTATATCACCCTTAGCACCTATGCAGGGGGAACCATTGTTGCGGCCGGCGACGGCACGGTGACAGCGGTGGGGCAGGACGATACCTATAAGATTATTTTAGAGATTACCCATCCCAGCGGCTATATGACCCGATACTTAAGCCGGGGGGAGGCAGAGCTTCAGGTGGAGGAAGGTACAGAGGTAAGCGCCGGCGACGGGCTGGTGAACATTACCACAGACGATACCCTGGTGGATTATCAGATCCTTCAGGGAGAGGAGACGGTAGATCCTCTTTCCATGATTGATGCAAAGGGATAGAGGGAGACCGGGCAAAGGAGAAACCAGTCATCAGCCACATGGATGGTGATAGATAAAGGAGGAGTATATCATGATAGGAAAAAACAAAAGTGCTGCCCCCGTGGCAGAGACACAGACCAAGATTGGGACCATCATCGGGCCGGGGGCCGTTTTTGACGGCAATCTCACAGCTCCGGAGACCATCCGGGTGGACGGAATGATAAACGGAAACTGTGTCTGTGACAAAAATCTCATTCTGGGACAGGACGGACAGATTGAGGGAAATATTACGGCGCAGAATGTGGTGATTTCCGGCAAGGTAAACGGGGACATTGTGGTCCGGGGGAAGCTTGAGCTCTTTTCCACCGGAAGGGTGTCCGGAAATATTACGGCCCGGTCTCTGGTTATCGACGAGGATGCCTACTTTGACGGCCGGTGCAACATGACCAGCGGAGGCGATCTCCAGGGAGGAGGATCCCAGAGCGAGGCTGAGAAGTATGCCTCGGAGGAGGATTCTGTCTATTAAGACTGGCAATGCTTTTGGTGCTGTGCCCTCACGGGTATTGGATGGAAAAGCAGAAAAAACAGACCTTTGATGGAAGGGGCAGAGAAAAGGAAGCTGCGAAGATTGAACTTTGCAGCTTCCTTTTTGCATGCAGCTTTGGTAGATCTATGTTGAAACCAGCTTTGGTATTTTAAGGCTACCGTCTATTTGGCTGCCTTTTCCGCAAATTCCCTGGTGACCAGGTCGGAGTAGGGAACGCGCTGCTCCAGCTCTCCGGCCTCATCCAGAATATCCTGCAGCAGGGTAAAACTGTCCTCTTCAAAGATTAAATCCTTCTTCCAGGTATCCTGTTCATAGTAGCGGGTGACAATGGTGGTAATGGTTTCCAGATCCGTCTCCTCAAACTGGGGAGCAATCACCTTGGCGATCTCCTCCGGAGTATGATTCTGCACATAGTCCATACCCTTTTGCAGGGCATTGGTAAAGCCCTGGATAAGATCCGGATGATCCGCCATGTAGCTCTGCTTGGCGCTGTAGGCCGTATAGGGCACATAGCCGGAATCCACGCCCAGGGAGGCTACCACATACCCTGCGCCCTCCTTTTCCAGGGTGGAGGCGCCGGGCTCGAATTCCACGGTGAAATCTCCCTGATTTCCGGAAAAGGCGGCGGCTGTGGATCCAAAATCAATGCTCTGATCAATGGTGAGATCCGTCTCCGGATCCAGGTTATTTTTCTTTAACACATACTCAAAGACCATCTCCGGCATCCCGCCTTTTCGCCCTCCAAGAACCAAATGTCCTTTCAAATCCGCCCAGGTAAAGTCTGGCATGGGCTCCCGGGCCACCAGGAAGTTTCCGGCCCGCTGGGTCAGCTGGGCAAAGTTTACAATGTAATCATCGGGATTCTGGCTGTATACATAGATGGAAGCCTCCGATCCCATAAAGCAGATATCCGCCTCGCCGGAGAGGACAGCGGTCATTGTTTTGTCGGCGCCAAAGCCTGTAACAAGCTCAATATCAATCCCTTCCTCGGCAAAATACCCTTCCTCAATAGCCACATACTGGGGCGCATAGAAGATGGAATGAGCCACCTCATTGAGGGTTACCTTGGTGAGATCCTGGGATGGGGCGCTGCCACTGTCCTTTTGACAGGCGGAAAGTCCAAAGGCCGCCAGGGCCGTGCACAGCATTAGGGAAAGCAATTTCTTTTTCATAATCATAGTTCCTCCTCTTTGTTCTAATGGTATATCATATGGGAGGATGGGGAAAAGGTGACAGCAAGGCGTGGCTTGTATTTTACGGGGGCTTATGTTAGACTGATTCACAGGTATATAGAAAGCAGAGGAGCGGATAAGACATGAGAGACGTATTAGACACCCATACCCATACCCTGGCCAGCGGTCATGCCTACAGCACCATACGGGAAAATATCCGTGCGGGAGCTGAGAAGGGCCTGGAGCTTCTGGCCATCACAGAGCACGCACCCCGGATGCCGGGCTCCTGTCATGATTTCTATTTTCACAATCTGAAGGTGGTGGACCGAAGGGCCTATGAGATACCGGTGCTTCTGGGGGTGGAGTTAAATATTCTGGATCCGGCGGGGCATGTGGATCTGGAGCAGCCCATTTTAAAGCGCATGGATATTGCCATTGCCAGCCTGCACACGCCTTGTATCCGTCCGGGGAGCCGGGAGGAGAATACGGAGGCTGTTTTAAATGCCATGAAAAATCCCTATGTGAATATCATCGGACACCCGGACGACGGAAGGTATCCCCTGGATTACCGGGCTGTGGTCCAGGGAGCTAAGGACCACGGCGTTCTTCTGGAGCTGAACAACAGTTCTCTCCGGCCGGGAGGATCCCGGGTGGGCACCCGGGAAATGGACGTGGAAATGCTCACCCTGTGCATGGAGTACAAGGTGCCTGTTGTGATGGGCAGCGACGCCCATGTGGACACGGATGTGGGAAATCATGTTCTGGCTCTGGAGCTTTTGGAGGAGCTTCATTTTCCGGAGGAGCTTTTGATCAATGTGTCCCCCAAGCGGCTGGAGCCCTATGTGAATCTGTACAGGCAGTAGGGGAAACAAAAAGCAGTTCAGGGCTGGACTTTTAGATTTTACTGTGATAAAGTAAAGAATAGAGACAACGTCCTTGCTCAAGACAGGGAGAAGGAGATGGGGATGAATAAGAAAATCAGAACAGAAGCGGTTGATTATCTGTTTGAGGCCATACTGACCTTGGAAAATAAGGAGGAGTGCTACCGATTCTTTGAGGATGTATGTACCATTAACGAGCTGCTTTCCTTGTCCCAGCGGTTTGAGGTGGCTAAGATGCTGCGGGAGCAGAAAACCTATCTGGAGATTGCGGAAAAGACAGGCGCCTCCACGGCCACCATTAGCCGGGTAAACAGATCCTTAAATTATGGAAACGACGGCTATGATTTAGTCTTTGCACGAATGCCAGGGGAAAGCAGGGAGGATGACCACAGATAAGCAAAAAGGAAGCCTTTTACTCGGCTTCCTTCTTTTTATCCTTTTTCCGGGTCTCCGGTTGGGGGAACTGATCCAGGAGCTTTTCAATCACCTGCTTTTTCATGTACACGTCAAAGCTTAGCAGGCAGATAAAAGAGAACAGCTGGAGAAATCCCTGATCCTCCGCAGACACCTGCGAAAAGGTGGACAGAGAGGTTTTATATTTTTCCAGAAGATCCTGCTTTAAAAGCTCCACCTGTCCTTTTTCCAGGCTGAACACCTCCGTGTAGATCTCCTTTAGATCCGGTGCATTCTCCGTCTTAAAGTATCGCTCTGTCAGGGGCGTCAAAAGACTCTGGATGTCATTGATGGAGAGAAAGCTTTTAAAGTAATAGATAAATATGAGCAGTAAAATATGCTCCCGGGAATATTTTTTCTTTTCCGGCGGAGGGAGCAGATGATTTTTGGCGTAATTATTGATCATGGTTTTGGTGAGAATCTTATCCTCCGGGAGACGCTTGGAGCGCTCCAGCTGTTCCCCCATAAAGGTAGTCACCTGATCCATATACAAATCAATCCCCGGAATATCGGAGGGCTTAATATAGTCAATCCGATTTAAGCTTTCCAAAATGCTGCTGAGCAGATTTTCGGAATCAATGGTCATAGTGGTTCACCTCGTAAAATAATTCTGGCAGATGTGGCAGGGGACCTGTCGCAATTTATGTTCTTGTTACATTATATAGTATTTAAAACTAGATGACAAGAGGTAAAGGTGTTTTTCTTGGGGAATCTGTAGAAGGTTTGTGTCTGACAGGTGGGTTAACGGGGGGCGGTCAGCCCCTTGCTGTTTCTTGGAGAAGAGGAAAAAGTAGGATTTAAAGTAAGAATTAAAAAAGATTTTGTAGGTTTTTGGGGGGAAGGTGTGATATAATACTTAAATAGGCAAGAGAGCCGGCGAAGGTCAGAGATCGCTGGGTTTAGAGGGCTCTGCCAGGTGTTGTATATCAGAAAGATGAAGAGGGTAGAAGGATGAGCATTTATGATACTTTAAACCGGGAGCAGCAGGAGGCCGTGTATCAGACAGAGGGGCCGCTTCTGATTTTGGCGGGAGCGGGAAGCGGAAAGACCCGGGCGCTGACTCATCGGGTGGCTTATCTGATTGGAGAGAAGGGGGTAAAGCCCTGGAATATCCTGGCTATTACCTTTACCAATAAGGCAGCTGGGGAGATGCGGGAGCGGGTGAATCAGCTGGTGGACTTTGGGGCGGAGAGCATCTGGGTGGCTACCTTTCACTCCACCTGCGTGCGGATTCTGCGAAGGTACATCGATCGGCTGGGATATGACAACAGCTTTTCCATCTATGATACAGAGGATCAGAAGTCTCTCATGCGGGAGGTGTGCAAGCGCCTGGAAATCGATACCAAGATTTATAAGGAGCGGGCGATCCTGGGGGCCGTGTCCCGGGCCAAAAATGAGCTTATCACGCCAGAGGGGATGCTAAAGAGCGCAGAGGGAGATTATGGAAAAAAGCGGGTGGCCCAGGCTTATGAAGAATATCAGCGAATGCTGAAAAGAAATAATGCCCTGGACTTTGACGATCTGCTGATGAAAACCGTGGAGCTTTTTTTAAGCTGTCCGGATGTGCTGGATTCCTACCAGGAGCGCTTTCGTTACATTATGGTGGACGAGTACCAGGATACTAACACGGCCCAGTTTCAGCTGATCCGCCTGCTGGCCCAGAAGTATGAGAATCTCTGTGTGGTGGGGGATGACGACCAGTCCATCTATCGGTTCCGGGGAGCCAATATCCGCAATATCTTAAGCTTCGAGAAGGTATTTCCCAATACCAGGGTCATTAAGCTTGAACAGAACTACCGGTCCACCAAAAATATTCTAAAGGCAGCCAATGAGGTGATCCACCACAATTACGGACGGAAGGATAAGACGTTGTGGACGGAGAACGAGCAGGGGGAAAAGCTTGTATTCCGGCAGTTTATGAACGGCTTTGAGGAGGCGGACTATCTGGTGGAAGCCATACGCAGACGGGTGCGGGAGGGGGAGGCTCAGTACAGAGACTGTGCCATTTTATACCGGACCAATGCCCAGTCCCGTCTCTTTGAGGAGAAGCTTATCTATGCAGGGATTCCCTATAAGCTTATTGGGGGCATTAATTTTTATGCCCGCAAGGAGATCAAGGATATTCTGGCCTACTTAAAGCTGGTGGACAACGGACAGGATGATCTGGCAGTGCAGCGGGTCATCAATGTGCCCAAGAGAGGCATTGGGGCCACCACCTTAAACCGGGCCATGGATTACGCCCAGGCCTATGGCATCAGTCTTTACGACGCCCTGATGCAGGCCTCAAAGATACCGGGCATGAGCCGGGGAGCTGGCAAGGTTCTTCCCTTTACGGTGCTGATTGAGCGGCTTCGGGCCATAAAGGAGCACAGCACCCTCCCGGAGCTTATGGATGCTGTGCTCAGGGAGAGCGGCTATCTCAAGGCCTTGGAGGAGGAGGGAAGCGAGGAGGCCCAGGGACGGATTGAGAATATTGATGAATTTATCAATAAGGTGACTGTATACCAGGAGAGCGCACAGGAGCCCACCCTAAGTGGATTCTTGGAGGAGGTAGCCCTGGTGGCAGACATTGACGGGCTGGAGGAGGACAGCAACTATGTGGTGCTGATGACCCTCCACAGCGCCAAGGGACTGGAGTTCCCCTACGTATATCTGGCCGGCATGGAGGAGGGGATTTTCCCAAGCTATATGTCCATTCACGCGGACGAGGCCCAGGAGGAGCTGGAGGAGGAGCGCAGGCTGTGCTATGTGGGCATTACCAGGGCAAAGAAGGCCCTGGTCCTGTCGGCAGCCCGGCAGCGCATGGTCCGGGGAGAGGTGCAGTACAACAGCATCTCCCGCTTTGTGGGGGAAATCCCGGAGGAATACATAGAAGAACAGAAGAGGGAGCCCATTCGGGAGGTTCCCCGGGCGGCGGCCTATGCCCAGGCCAAGCAGGCCTTTCAGAATAAATCCTTTGAGTCCAAGCAGTTTACAGTGAAAAGGGCGGATACCCTGGAGTATAAGGAAGGAGACCGGGTGCGCCATATAAAATTTGGAGAGGGGACCGTAACGTCCATTGTCGAGGGGGGACGGGACTATGAGGTGACGGTGGATTTTGATGGGGCTGGAATAAAAAAAATGTTTGCATCCTTTGCCAAGCTTAAGAAGATTTAGAGCTTATGTCAAAGAGAAACAATAAATATTACATATCTAGGAGGATATACCTATGAATCAATGCTATGGATGTGACACCTGTAAGAGTGCGGACAAGCCCTTGGAGGCGTTTATTGCGGGGCTGCCCCTGGAGACCTCCCATCATCGGGTGGAGAGCCAGAAAACCAAATGCGGCTTCGGCCTGAAGGGGGTCTGCTGCCGCCTGTGCTCCAACGGTCCCTGCCGAATTACGCCCACGGCGCCCAGGGGAATCTGCGGAGCCAATGCGGACACCATTGTGACCCGGAATCTTCTGCGGGCTGTGGCCAGCGGAAGCGGCTGCTATATCCATATTGTGGAGAATACGGCGAAGAATCTGAAGCATACGGCAATGGAAAAGGGTCCCATTAAGGGAGAAAATGCCCTGCGCCTTCTGGTGCAGGAGTTTGGCCTGGAGGAGTCCGACGATCTCCATAAGATGGCCTATGAGGTAGCCGATAAGGTGCTGAAGGATCTGTACAAGCCGGAGGACGAGGAGATGGAGCTGGTAAAAAAGATGGCTTACGGTCCCCGTTACGAGCGCTGGAAGGAGCTTGGAATTCTTCCCGGAGGGGCAAAGTCCGAGGTGTTTGCCGGGGTGGTAAAGTGTTCCACCAATCTGAACTCCGATCCGGTAGATATGCTGATGAACTGCCTGCGCCTGGGAATTTCCACAGGCCTTTACGGGCTGACCCTGACCAATCTCTTAAACGACGTGATGCTGGGAGAGCCTGAGATTCGCATGGCGCCGGTGGGCCTGCACGTGATTGATCCGGATTATATCAACATTATGATCACCGGTCATCAGCATTCCATTTTCGTGGATCTCCAGGAGCGGCTGGCTTCCCCGGAGGCGGTGGAAAGAGCAAAGGCTGTGGGAGCCAAGGGCTTTAAGCTGGTGGGCTGTACCTGTGTGGGTCAGGATCTGCAGCTAAGGGGAGCCCATTACACGGACATTTTTGACGGCCATGCAGGAAACAACTATACCAGCGAGGCAGTGCTGGCCACAGGCGGCATTGATGCGGTACTCTCCGAGTTTAACTGCACCCTGCCCGGCATTGAGCCTATCTGCGACCAGCTGAAAATCAAGCAGATCTGCCTGGATGATGTGGCGAAGAAGGCCAACGCAGAGCTTATAGAGTTTAAATTTGAGGAACGGGCCCAAATCAGCCAAAAGGTTATGGACGCAGTGATTGAGGCCTATAAGGAGCGCCGGGGCGTGGTGCCCTTGAACCTTCTGCCGGAGCACGGAAACAAGAACACCCTTACAGGCGTCAGCGAGGGCTCGCTCTACGACTTCCTGGGAAAATCCTGGCAGCCTCTTCTGGATCTCCTGGCATCCGGAAAAATCAAGGGCGTGGCCGGCGTGGTGGGCTGCTCCAACCTGACGGCTCTGGGCCATGACGTGTGTACTGTGGAGCTTACCAAGGAGCTTATAAAGCGGGATATTCTGGTGCTCTCCGCCGGCTGCTCCTCAGGCGGCATTGAGAACTGCGGACTGATGACACCGGAGGCAGCAGAGCTGGCTGGTGACAGCTTAAAGGCCGTATGCAAGAGCCTGGGCATTCCGCCTGTACTGAATTTCGGTCCCTGTCTGGCCATCGGCCGGCTGGAGATGGTGGTGACGGCCCTGGCCAAGGCCCTCAAAGTGGATTTGCCACAGCTTCCCGTGGTTCTCTCCGCGCCCCAGTGGCTGGAGGAGCAGGCTCTGGCGGACGGCATGTTTGGCGCAGCTTTGGGACTGCCCCTGCATCTGGGACAGCAGCCCTACATTGCAGGCAGCGATTTAACGGTAAAGGTGCTCACGGAGGACTTAAAGCAGATTACCGGCGGGCAGGTTATCGTGGAACTGGATCCGGTGAAGGCGGCAGAGAAACTGGAAGAGATTATACTGGAAAAAAGACAGGGCTTACATATTTAGGAAGAGAGGAGGAATACCATGAAACGAATCCGAATCGACGCTTCCAAATGCGACGGATGCAAAAACTGCGCCCTGGCCTGTATGGACAGCCATCGCAGGGACGGGGGCAGCGGCGTGGAGACCCTGGATTTTTCAGATGCCTCCAATGAGTCCAGAAATGAGATTGTGAGTGACGGAGAGGGCGGATATCTGCCCATGTTCTGTCGCCACTGCAGCGTGCCCTCCTGTGCCAACAGCTGCATGAGCGGGGCTCTTGTAAAGAATATAGAGACAGGGCATGTAACCTATGACGAGAAGAAGTGCGGCGCCTGCTTTATGTGTGTGATGAATTGTCCCTACGGGATTCCAAAGCCTGATGTGACCCGCACGAAGATTATCAAATGTGATTTCTGCAGCGAAAGGCCGGAGGGGCCGGCCTGTGTGGCTGCCTGTCCCAAGCAGGCTATTTATGTGGAGGAGGTGTGAGTATGGCAAACCCCTATGTGATTATCGGAGCCGGCGCAGCCGGTATGGCGGCGGCCGAGAGACTGCGTCTCCTAAAGCCGGAGGCAGCCATTGTACTTATGTCCGTGGATGAGCACTCACATTCCCGGTGTATGCTTCATAAGTACCTGGGCGGAGAGCGGGACGAGGCAGGCTTGGCCTTTATGCCCCAGGACTTTTTTGAGGAAAAGAAGATTTTTTGGGGTCAGGGACAGCGGGCTCTGGCCATAGATCCGGCCAACAAGCGGGTAAAGATGGAAAACGGCTATCAGCCCTATGAAAAGCTTTTGATTGCCACGGGGGCTGTCTTTGGCATCCCGCCCATTCCCGGCTTTCGCACGGCCTCCAATGTGTTTGGCTTCCGGGATCTGAGTGATGCCCAGAAGATGAAGGAGACCTTGGAGCGCACAGGTGCCAAGCGGGTGTTTATTGTGGGATCCGGTCTGGTGGGCCTGGATGTGGCCTATGCCCTCATAGAGCGGGGCGTGCAGGTGACCATTGCAGAGATGGCGGAGAGAATCCTGCCTCTGCAGACAGACGAGATATCCGCAAGAGCCTATCAGGATCTCTTTGAGAAGGCGGGGGCTGTCTTTAAGCTTGGAATCGGCGCCAGCGACTCGGTGGTCAATGAGAACAACGAGATCACTGCGGTGAAGCTTTCCAACGGGGAGGAGATTCCCTGTGACTTTGTGGTCTGTGCAGCCGGCGTCCGGCCCAACATTGCCTTCCTGGAGGGCAGCGGCCTGGAGACGGAGCGGGGGTTAAAGGTAAACGAATACCTGGAGACCTCAGATCCGGATATTTACGGAGCCGGAGACGTGACGGCCCTGTCGGGCATCTGGCCCAATGCCATGGATCAGGGACGCATTGCGGCGGCCAATATGACCGGGCAGAGACAGGCCTACACGGATACCTTCTGTATCAAAAACACCATCAATTTCTTTGGACTCGCCATGCTCTCCGTGGGAGACGTGCTGCCCAAGGATGACACCTATGAGGTGTATACCAAGGAGAGCCGTTCTGTCTACAAAAAAGCCATTGTAAAGGACGGCGTGGTCACCGGCGTGCAGCTTCAGGGAGATATTGCCCACAGCGGTTTCTGGCAGTATCTTATCAAAAATCGGGTGGATGTGTCAGAGCTCCTGAAGAAAAAGGATATCTTTGAGCTGTCCTATGGAGACTTCTACGGCATGGACGATATGGGCGAATATGTATATGTAAGGTAGAAAGCAGGGGAACGGTCCCCAAAACATAACCCGTGACTGCCTGGAAACAGGCATTTGGAATAAGCTCGCCATTTGGCGGGCTTATTCCCATGGGATTCCAGGGGGATTCTGTGAATTCAGACCTGTACATTTGACAGGATTCGTGGTAAATTAATAAATGATTTCCAGGGCTTTGGGAGAGAGCCTGCGAGAAAAACATGCCAAGGGATAAGGAGAGGCGGATTTTATGCAGATACAGTGCTACACCCTGGGTTCCGTGGGAACCCATTGTTATCTTTTGATTCAGGAGGAGACCGGGGAGGCTCTTTTGGTGGATCCGGCGGACCGGGGAGAGTTTCTGGAGGAGAAGCTTACCCAGCAAAACCTGACGCTTAAGGGAATCCTCCTAACCCACGGACACGGGGATCATATCATGGCGGTTTCCCGGTTACGGGAGACCTACCAGGTTCCGGTGCTGGCTCACCAGGGGGAACAGGAGCTTTTGGCCGATCCGGAGCAAAACCTGTCCCAGGCCCTCTTTGGCTGTCCGGTGTCCCTTGCAGCCGACCGGTGGCTTGGGGACGGAGAGCTGGTGGAGCTGGCCGGTCTGTGCCTTAGGGTTCTTCACACGCCGGGGCATACCCCGGGAAGCTGCTGTTATTATATGGAGAAAGAGGGGGTTCTCTTTAGCGGGGATACCCTGTTTTGCGCGTCCGTGGGACGCACGGACTTTCCGGGAGGCAGCATGTCCACGCTGCTGCATTCTATCCGGGAAAAGCTTCTGCCCCTGCCGGACGAGACCAAGGTATACCCGGGACATGCAGAGCTCACAGCCATTGGAGAGGAGCGGAGATACAACCCCTATTTTCGCTAGGAGAAAATCTTCCCAAAAAACGGAAAACGCAGAGGATTGAGAATATGATAGAGATAAAATTATGGGACGAGAGCTTTTCCTATGACGTACACTCCCTGGTAAAGGCCTTTTACCCTCAGGAGGAGATCAAAGTATTCTCCAAGGGGGCCTTTATTCGAAATGCCTGGATGGAGCTTACCGTTTCCCTGGAGGAAAAACAGCTGTCTCTGGAGCTTCGGACAAGACAGGGCCAGGAGGCGAAAAAAAGTGAATGTCTGGAAGAGTGGCAGCTTGGGCGCCGGGAGCTGAAAAATGCGTTGAAGCGCTGTGTATACCAGGCTTTGGAGGAATACAAGGGGGAGGGACTGCCCTGGGGGACCCTCACCGGCATCCGGCCCACCAAGATTCCCATGACCATGCTGGAGCAGGGAAAGGGAAATGTGGAGATTGCCGGGTATATGCGGGATACCTATCTTTGCAGCAGGGAAAAGACAGCCCTGGCCGTATCCATCGCCAACCGGGAGCGGGAAATTCTAAAAGATATTGACTATGACCAGGGCTATAGCCTGTATGTGGGCATCCCCTTTTGTCCCAGTATTTGTCTTTACTGCTCCTTTTCCTCCTCTCCCATTGCCCAGTGGGAGAAGCGGGTGGAGGATTATCTGGAGGCCTTATTTCGGGAGCTTATCTTTTTCGGGGAGGCATATGCCCATAGAAAGCTGAATACCATTTATGTGGGCGGCGGAACGCCCACTACCTTGTCGGCCGGGCAGCTTCACCGGCTGCTGGAGGCTCTGGAAACCCATTTTTCCTATGCCCATCTAAAGGAGCTGACGGTGGAGGCCGGCCGTCCGGACAGTGTGACGCCGGAGAAGCTTGCCGTTTTAAAGGCACACGGGGTACAGAGGATCTCTGTGAATCCACAGACCATGAAGCAGGAGACCCTGGAGATTATCGGCCGCAGACACACGGTGGAGGAGACCCGGGAGGCCTTTCATATGGCCAGGGCTGCAGGCTTTGACAATATTAACATGGATTTGATCGTGGGGCTGCCGGGAGAGGAAAAGGAGGATGTGTCTGCCACGCTGGAGGAGCTGCGGAAGCTTGGGCCGGACAGCATTACGGTGCATTCTCTGGCCATTAAGCGGGCGGCCAGGCTGGCCCTTTTCAAGGATCAATACCGGGAGCTTGGGCTAAAGAACAGCCAGGAGATCATGGATATGACCTATGTAAGCTGTGTGGAGCAGGGCCTTTATCCCTATTATCTGTACCGACAGAAAAATATGGCGGGAAATTTTGAGAATGTGGGCTATGCAAAGGTTGACAAAGCAGGAATTTACAATATACTTATTATGGAAGAAAAGCAGACCATCCTGGCGGCCGGCGCGGGAGCCATTACCAAGTTCCGGCTTCCCGGGGATCGGCTGGAGCGGGTGGAAAATGTGAAAAATGTGGAGCAGTATATTGCCCGCATTGATGAGATGATTGACAGAAAGCGGACTTTTATAAAGACCCATCGACTGGATAAGGATGATGAGCAAGGTGTTAGATAGGATTTTGGAGGAAGACGTAAAAGAAGAGATTAATCACGGTGTCCGGGTCAGCAATCTGGCCTACCATGTGGCCAAGACCCTGGGGCTGTATGAAAATATTTGCCGGGAGCTGGCTGTGGCCGGCATGCTTCATGATATTGGGAAGCTAAAGGTTGCAGGGTATCTCTATGGGCGTATGGAGGATACTCTGGACGTGGAGGAGATGCGCTATGTGCGTATGCATTCCCGCCTGGGCTACGAGATCCTGATGCGGGAGGATTACTCAGATTTTATCATAGAGAGTGTTCTGTATCACCACGAAAATTTTGACGGCTCCGGTTATCCGGAGAATCTTCAGGCAGAGGATATTCCCATTGGGGCCCGGATTTTGCGGGTCTGCGACGTGTATGCGGCACTTACCTCCGACAGGCCCTACCGAAAGGCCTTTGACGAGAAAACAGCGGTGGAGCTTATGATTGATGAGGTGAAAAATTTCGATATGCGGGTATTTTTGGCTTTCCAGAAAACCATCCATGAGGTGGAGCTGGCCCATAGCTGGGGGATGCCGGATATTGAAGTGAGAATAGAGGAGGAGACAACATGAAATTTGTGAAAACGCCTGTAAAGGGCATGTGTGATATGCTGCCGGCAGATATGCGGCTTCGGGAGCAGATTCTGGGGATGATCAAGGAGACCTATGCCCGCTATGGCTTTATGCAGATAGAGACCCCGGCCATGGAGCACATTGAGAATCTTACCTCCCGCCAGGGCGGAGACAACGAAAAGCTGATCTTTCAGGTGATGAAGCGGGGTGCTGAGCTAAAGAGAGCCATGGAGGCCGGGAAGGGCGAGCTGGCGGACAGCGGTCTGCGCTATGATCTGACTGTACCACTGGCCCGGTACTATGCCAACCACAAGGAACAGCTGCCGGCGCCCTTTAAGGCCTTCCAGACCGGAAACGTGTGGCGGGCGGACAACCCGCAGAAGGGACGCTTCCGCCAGTTTACCCAGTGCGACATTGATATCCTGGGAGACGAGACCAACCTGGCGGAGATCGAGCTGGTGACGGCCACGGCGGATATGCTGCAGAAAATATTTGCCCAGGTGCATATCAGCGATTTTACCATTCACATCAACGACAGGCAGATTCTTCGGGGAGCCGCCCTGCAGGCCGGATTTTCCGAGGAGGATATTGCCGCTGTCCTGATTTCCCTGGATAAATTTGACAAGATCGGTCTGGAGGGAATCCGGGGTGAGCTTTTGGAGAACGGCTATGCCCGGGAGGCAGTGGATCAGTATCTGGCCCTGTACGGACAGCTTTCCCAAGGGGTGTCCTGCCGGGAATTCTGTAAGGATATAGACAGCGCCTATCTTGCGCCCTCCGTGGTGGAGGGGCTGGAGGAGATTGTGGCCTGCGTCACGCCCATGCTGGGAGAAGGGGTAAAGATCTGCTTTGATCCCACCCTGGTACGGGGCATGGGGTATTATACCGGGCCTATTTTCGAGATCAGCATGGATGGCTATGGCTTTTCCATTGCAGGAGGCGGCCGCTATGACAAGATGATCGGGAAATTCTCCGGCCAGGAGGTGTGCGCCAGCGGATTTTCCATTGGCTTTGAGCGGATTATTACCATTTTAAAGGATCACCAGCAGGAGAGCAGCAAGGTAGGGGCTCCCAATGTGGCCTTCCTTCTGGACAAGCGGGTGTCTCTGGAAAAGAAGCAGGAGATTTTCCTTGCAGCCCGGAAGCTTCGGGAGGCGGGGACAACCGTGACCATTCAGCCCATGCGGAAGAATGTGAAGCGGCAGGTGGAGCTTTTGGAGGCCGAGGGCTTTTGTGATTTTCAGAAGATTTACGGAGACTGAGCATTAAATAAGGAAACAGTGAGAAAAGAGGATGAGACAATGGCAGAGACAATGAAGGGCCTGAAAAGGACCCACCGGTGCACGGAGGTTTCCAGGAGCAATCTGGGAGAGACGGTAACCGTTATGGGATGGGTGCAAAAGAGCAGGAACAAGGGCGGTATTATTTTCGTGGATTTGCGGGACCGCTCGGGAATTTTACAGTTGATTTTTGAGGAGGCGGACTGCAAAGCTGCCGCTTTTGAGAAGGCAGAGCGGCTGCGCAGTGAGTTTGTCATCGCTGTGGTGGGAACCGTGGAGCTCCGGGCCGGGGCGGTAAATGAGAATTTAAAAACAGGAGATATTGAGATTCGTGCCAGGGAGCTGCGGATTTTGTCCGAATCCCAGACGCCTCCCTTCCCCATTGAGGCCAACAGCAGAACCAAGGATGAGATCCGGTTAAAGCACCGGTATCTGGATCTGCGGCGTCCGGATTTACAGAAGAACCTGATGCTGCGCAGTCAGGTGGCGGCCTCAGTGCGGGCTTTTCTGGTGCAGGAGGGCTTTTTGGAGATTGAGACCCCTATGCTTATGAAGAGCACGCCGGAGGGAGCCCGGGATTACCTGGTGCCAAGCCGGGTGCATCCGGGATGCTTTTACGCCCTTCCCCAGTCTCCTCAGCTGTATAAGCAGCTCTTAATGTGCTCCGGCTATGATCGGTATTTCCAGCTGGCCCGGTGCTTCCGGGACGAGGATCTGCGGGCGGATCGGCAGCCGGAATTTACCCAGATCGATATGGAGCTGGCCTTTGTGGACATAGAGGATATCCTGGAGGTCAATGAGCGGCTGCTGGCAAAGATTTTCAAGGAGGCCATTGGCCTGGATATTAAGCTTCCCATTCCCAGGATGACCTGGCAGGAGGCCATGGATCGGTTCGGCTCGGACAAGCCGGATAACCGCTTTGGCCTGGAGCTGGTGGATGTGTCAGATGTGGTTCGGGACTGTGGCTTTGGGGTATTTACCTCTGCCCTGGAAAACAGGGGATCCGTCCGGGGCATTAACGCCAAGGGACAGGGAGCCATGCCCAGAAAGAAAATCGATGCGCTGGTGGAGTTTGCCAAGGGCTTTGGGGCCAAGGGACTGGCGTATTTGTCCGTGCAGGAGGACGGAACCTACAAATCCTCCTTTGCCAAATTTATGACGCCAGAGCAGCTGGAGGCCCTGGTGTCCGCCATGGACGGACAGCCCAGGGATCTGCTTTTGTTTGCAGCAGATAAAACCCGGGTAGTGTGGGATGTGCTGGGCAATCTGCGCCTGGAGCTTGCCCGGAGCCTGGGGCTGGTGGACAAGAATACCTTTAGCTTCCTGTGGGTTACGGAGTTCCCCCTTTTGGAGTGGTCCGAGGAGCAGAACCGGTTTACGGCCATGCATCACCCCTTTACCATGCCCATGGAGGAGGATCTGGACAAGCTGGATATGGATCCGGGAGCCGTGCGGGCCAAGGCCTACGACATTGTACTCAACGGTACGGAGCTTGGCGGCGGAAGCGTGCGTATTTTCCAGAACGATATCCAGGAGAAAATGTTTGAGGTCCTGGGCTTTACCAGAGAGCAGGCCCATGAACAGTTCGGATTCCTGCTGGAGGCCTTTAAATACGGAGTTCCCCCACACGCGGGACTGGCCTACGGCTTTGACCGGCTCATCATGCTTATGACCGGTGCGGACAGCATTCGGGAGGTAATTGCTTTCCCCAAGGTGAAGGATGCCTCCGATCTCATGACCGAGGCGCCGGGACGGGTGGACGAAAAGCAGCTTGAGGAGCTGGGAATTGAGATAGTCCGGGAGCTGAAAGACGAAGCATAGGCCCCAAACCTTTGGTTCATAAAATGTTAAAAAAAGGAAGATGGAAAAATTAAGAATTGAAAAATGACGAAAATCGTGATAGACTGTAGGAGTATGTGATAATTTATGCAGAAAATGCAGGGTTATGGCATAAATTTATAGGAAAAGAGGAATAAAGTATGAAGAAGTTTGTGTCTGTATTGATGATTGCCATGCTTCTGACGGCGGGGTTGGCCGGATGTGGAAGCAAGGAAGAGCCCGCTCCGGCAGAGACGGAGACTCCGGCCGAGGCGCCTGAGACGGAAGAGGCCAAGGAGAGCGAGGCGCCGGCTGCACCGGCGGCCAGCGGATCGGAGCTTAAATTTACCACTGGCGGCGACCAGGGTACCTATTATGGATTTGGCAGCGTGCTGGCCGGACAGATCAGCGGCGCTACAGCTACCAAGGTGACGGCTATCACCTCCGGCGGATCCAAGGCCAATATTGAGGCCATGGAAATGGGAGATGCACAGCTGGGCTTTGTACAGTCTGACGTTATGGCTTACGCCTATGAGGGAACCAACCTGTTTGACGGCGCTCCCGTGGAGGGTTTCTCCACCGTGGCTGCCCTTTATATGGAGCAGGTGCAGATCGTTACCTGCAACCCGGACATTAAGACCGTAGCCGATCTGGCAGGAAAGAATGTTTCCATCGGTGCTCCGGGATCCGGCGTGTATTTCAATGCCATTGACATTCTGGGTGCATACGGACTGACCGAGGATGATATCAATCCCACCTATGAGGATTTCGGAAACAGCGCCGAGAGCCTTCAGGACGGAAAGATTGACGCAGCCTTCGTGGTGGCTGGCGCTCCTACCACGGCGGTAACCTCTCTGGCTACCTCCAAGGATGTGTACCTGGTAAGCCTGGACGACGAGCATATCAATACGCTGATTGCCAGCTCCCCCTACTACACCAAGAATGTGATTGCGGCTGACACCTACGGAATGGCGGAGGATGCCACTACCGTAGCAGTAGGCGCTGTGGTAATCGCACGGGACGATGTGTCTGAGGATGATGTATACAACTTTGTATCCACCATTTTTGAGAACGTGGACACCATCACCACGGCACATGCCAAGGGTGCAGAGCTGAATCTGGAGTTTGCTGGCTCTGTTACGGCTGTTCCCTATCATCCCGGTGCAGCAAAATATTTTGCGGAGAAGAATATAGAGGTTCCCACAAAGTAACGGGACTGGGGACGCCTGGTGTAAGGACATAAAAGTAAGGGCAAAGAGGCTGCAGCATGTTTTTTGTTGCAGCCCCTTTCAAAAAACAGAGGTTTTGCGGAGTGGATGAGCACATATCCAAGGGGTGTGGGGTCATGTGTTCCGTGGGAGAACAAATAATGGAGAAAGAGGGGAAAGTGTATGAGCTTTTGGAAAAAAGACAAGGAAGCTTCTGGGAACATGGCTCCGGTGGATGATGTGGGTGTGGGTACGGCTGCAGATGTGGAAGAAGTCATGAAAAAATATGACAGGGAGTCCAATGTCCGTGTCTGGGAAGGAATTCCCAAGGTTATTATCCGCTGGCTGATGGTGGCATTTTCCTTTTACAGCATTGGGGTAACCCTGTTTGGAAAGGGTCTCCGGGAGGTACGTCTCACCCGGTTTCTGGCCATGATTCTCATTATCGGTTATCTGAATTTTCCGGCGAAAAAGGGAAACACCAAGGTCAATCATATGCCCTGGTATGATATATTGATAATGCTTTTAGGGGCAGGGGGATTCTTCTATTTTTCCCTAAATGCCAAGGAGATCCTGATGCAGGCCACCAAGGTCACCCAAAATCCCGTGATGGTGGCCATGGCCATTATCTCCATTCTTGCCATGATGGAGCTGTGCCGGCGCAGTGTGGGACTTCCCATTCTGTGTGTGGTGGGAGCCCTTCTGGTATATACCTTTGCCAATGTGCGCTTTGGCAAGGTGATCTACGATTTGTTTTACACCACCTCCGGTGTGATGAATACGCCCATTGACGTGTGTGCCAAGTACATCGTGGTGTTTATTATTTTCGGAGCCTTTCTGGAACGAACGGGAATCGCCAATTTCTTTATCGATTTGGCCAATTCCATTGCAGGCTCTTCCGCCGGCGGTCCGGCTAAGGTGGCCGTCATCTCCTCGGCCCTGTGCGGCATGGTATCCGGCTCCTCTGTGGGAAATACGGTGACTACCGGTTCCGTAACCATTCCTATGATGAAAAAAACCGGTTATAAGGGAGAATTTGCGGGAGCCGTGGAGGCAGCGGCCTCTACGGGAGGTCAGATTATGCCTCCCATTATGGGTGCGGCCGCCTTCCTTATGGCAGAGTACATGGGCATCAGCTATGGAGAGGTGGCGCTCAGGGCCATTCTGCCGGCGGTGCTGTATTTTACTGGCATCTACATAGCGGTGCATTTGGAGGCCAAGAAGCTGGGGCTTCGGGGAATTCCCAGAGAGGAGCTCCCAAAATTTGGAAAGCTTATCAAGAAAATTTATCTGTTGGCGCCTCTGGTAGTGCTGGTGGTGCTGGTGTCCACCAATACCCGTACCATGCAGTTCTCCGCGGCTGTGGCCATTGGAGTGACCATCTTGGTGGGGATCTTCAATAGGGATGACCGGATCACCTTCCGGAAATGTGTGGATGCCCTGGAGGCCGGAGGAAAGGGGACTATCACCGTGGCTGTGGCCTGCGCCATGGCGGGGATTGTGGCCGGCTGTATTACCTCCACGGGACTTGCCTCCAAGCTTATCACAGCCATTGTGTCTGTGTCCGGCGGTCATGCCATTATTGCGCTGGTGCTGACCATGATCTGCTGCATTATCCTGGGTATGGGCGTACCTACCACGGCAAACTACTGCATTATGGCAGCTACCTGTGCGCCTATCCTTATGAGCCCGGAGATTGGCATTCCTACCATGGCAGCCCATTTCTTTGTATTTTACTTCGGCATTGTGGCGGATATTACCCCGCCGGTGGCCCTGGCTGCCTACGCAGGCAGCGCCATTGCCAAGGCGCCGCCCATGCGGACTGCCTTCAACGCCACCCGCCTGGCCATAGCGGCCTTTATCGTGCCCTACATATTTGCCTTTAGTCCGGCCATGCTGTTTGTGGATACCAACGCGGTGGAGGTGGTGCAGATTTGCATCACGGCCCTCCTGGGAATCTTTGGTGTGGCTGCCGGCCTGGGAGGCTATGTATATCAGAAGATGAGCCTGCCGGTGCGGCTTGTGAGCATTGTAGGGGGACTGACCCTTTTGTATCCCGGCATTTTCTCGGATGTGATTGGTCTGGTGCTCATTGGGGGAACCATTCTCTTCCAGCGCATGAGCGCAAAAAAGGCGGCGGCCTAAAGCTTGTCAAGAGAGGGCACCCTGGTTCACGGAAGGGTAAGCTTACTTAAGAAAAGAGATAGATAAGAAAACCGGCCTGCAATAGGAAGATGGCAGGCATTCCATAGCGAAAATACCAGTGCTTTGTCTTGTGGCGGAAGAGCTGCATGCCGGCCATAGAGCCGAAGCTTCCTCCCAGGAGAGCAAAGAGAAACAGGGTCTTTTCCGGAATGCGCCATTTCCTCTTGCGGGCTTTCTCTTTGTCCAATCCCATGCTGACAAAGCCGCAGAGATTGATAAGGAGCAGATACGCCAGAAGAAACAGCCGGATTTGGGGATTGGATAGCATGGGAAAGGTCCTCCTTGAAAGGTTTTCTTTTATTTTATGAAAAATCCAGAGTGCTGACAAGATAAAAACAAGATAAAAATATTTCTGGAAATAAAAAAAGGGCTTGCATTTTAAGAGAATATCCCATATAATGATTTTTGTTCATGTAAAGACAAATGTATGCGTGTGAAAGACAGTCAACGTGCAGGGAGAAGAATCGAGGAGGAAATGAAGGATGTATTCATTGGAAGAGGTAAGAGCCGCTGACGCGGAGGTGGCAGCAGCCATTGAGAAGGAAATGGCACGTCAGAACAGCCATATTGAGCTGATCGCATCGGAAAACTGGGTGAGCAAGGCCGTGATGGCCGCCATGGGAAGCCCTTTGACCAATAAATATGCGGAAGGATATTCCGGCAAGCGCTATTATGGCGGCTGTGAATGTGTGGACGTGGTGGAGGATCTGGCCATTGCCCGGGCAAAGAAGATCTTTGGCTGTGAGTATGTAAACGTGCAGCCCCACTCCGGCGCCCAGGCCAATATGGCGGTGGAGTTTGCCATGCTGGAGCCGGGGGACACCATTATGGGGATGAATCTGGCTCATGGGGGACATCTGACCCACGGGAGCCCTGCCAATTTTTCCGGAAAATATTTCCATGTGGTACCCTATGGGGTAAATGACGACGGTGTTTTGGATTATGAGCAGGTGCGGCAGCTGGCTAAGGAGTGTAAGCCTAAGCTTATCATTGCAGGAGCCAGCGCCTATGCCAGAACCATTGACTTTAAGCGCTTCCGGGAGATTGCCGATGAGGTGGGAGCTTATCTGATGGTAGACATTGCCCATATTGCAGGACTGGTGGCTGCCGGGCTGCATCCCAGCCCCATTCCCTACGCCCATGTGACCACCACCACCACCCATAAGACTCTGCGGGGGCCCAGAGGCGGCATGATTATGTCGGATATGGAGACAGCGCAGAAGTTTAACTTTAACAAGGCTGTGTTCCCGGGAATCCAGGGCGGACCTTTGATGCATGTGATTGCGGCCAAGGCCGTGTGCTTTGCGGAGGCTCTGACCCCGGAATACAAGGCATACCAGGAGCAGATTGTGAAAAATGCCCAGGCGCTTTGCAAGGGGCTTCTGGATCGGGGTATCAAGATTGTATCCGGAGGCACGGATAATCATCTCATGCTGGTGGATTTGACGCCCTTTGATCTCTCCGGCAAGGAGGTGGAGCATCTTTTGGATGCGGCCAATATTACTGCCAACAAGAATACCATTCCCAATGATCCCAAATCCGCCTTTGTGACCAGCGGCGTGCGCATCGGCACCCCGGCGGTGACAGCCCGGGGCTTAAAGGAGGAGGATATGGCTGTGGTGGCGGAGGCTGTGGCCCGGATGATCAAAGAGGGTGAGAGCGCTACGGCAGAGGTGAAGGCCCTGGTAAAGAGCCTGACAGATAAATATCCCCTGGATATGTAAATAAGCATATAAAATAAAGAAGGAAAATCCCCTCCGGGTCTGGGCGGGGGATTTTCTTTTTTTGCATTTTTCAGACATAAAATCAGACCTTCCTAATTATAAAGATAATATACCCGATCCTTACAAGTGCCCATTGTGTATTCCCTTGTGAAGAGAGGGTACAGAAGGAGGATTTCTATGGAAGGGAGAAATATATGGCAATTCGAATGGTGGATGTATCCAGCTATCAGGGACGGCCGGACTGGGCTAAGGTGGCGGCGGACGGTGTGAGAGGAGCTATTTTGCGGGTCCGGGACAGCAAGGGGGCAGATAAGAGCTTTGTCTATAATTATCAGGCCTGCGGGCAGCACAGCATTGCCAGGGGCGCCTACCGGTTTAGCTATGCCTTGACGGTGGCCCAGGCCAGGATGGAGGCGCAGGAGGTGCTGCGCACCCTGGACGGCCGGAAGCTGGAGCTTGGGGTGTGGCTGGATTTGGAGTGGAGCAGACAGCGGGCCCTTGGAGGTCCCAAGGTCAGACAGCTGGCCAGGGCCTGGATGTCGGTGATTCGGGAGGCTGGTTATGCCTGTAATGTGTATTGCAATCTGGATTGGTACAAGAATGTGTGTGGAGGGCTAAAGGCAGAATACTGGATCGCCCACTATCCAAAAAATGATACAGGGGCTATGGTGTCTGCGCTCAGGCCCAATGTGGGGGAGATCGGCTGGCAGTACAGCAGGAAGGGCAGAGTCCCGGGAATCACCGGGGACGTGGATCTGGATGTGTGGTACGGAGAGCTTCAGATGATTCCGGGCACCGGAAAACCCCAGAATCCCTACCGGGATTCCGGAAAGGTCCTGAAATACAATCGTCTCCGGGCCGGCGTGGTCCGGGAGGAGGTCCGCTGGCTGCAATGGGAGCTTCGGGAGGCCGGCTATGAGCTGCAGATTGACGGGAGATTTGGACCGGAGACGGATCTGGCGCTGCGGGCCTTTCAGGCGGCCCATGGTCTGCAGGTAGACGGCAAGTGTGGCCCGGCCACCAGAGCGGCTCTTACTTATTGAAAAAGTTATCTACATATTATATAATCATTGTATATCATCAAAGGACCCTTCGCGAGCAGGGGGATACACGCCCTTTATCTGTGGTGCAAAACCGTGTTGTCCCCTTGTCCACGGAGGGGATTGGCAGTAAAGGAGAATATGCAGAAGGCAGGTGTACAGCATGGAAAAAACATGGTGGAAGGAAAGTGTGGTATACCAGATTTACCCTCGAAGCTTCCGGGACAGCAATGGGGACGGAATCGGGGATTTGAATGGCATCACGGAGAAGCTGGATTATCTGAAGGAGCTGGGGATCGACGTGATCTGGCTTTCTCCCGTATACGAGTCCCCCAACGATGACAACGGGTACGACATCAGCAATTACCAGGGCATTATGAAGGAATTCGGTACCATGGAGGATTATGACCGGATGCTGGCTGCGGCCCATGAGCGGGGAATCCGGATTGTGATGGATCTGGTGGTGAACCATACTTCGGATGAGCATCCCTGGTTTGTGGAGAGCCGAAGCTCTAAAGATAGTCCTTACAGGGACTATTATATCTGGAAGGAAGGGAAGGAGGGACAGGCTCCCAACAACTGGGGCTCCTGCTTTGGGGGCTCTGCCTGGAACTACGATGAGACCACGGATATGTACTATTTGCATATGTTTTCCAGAAAGCAGCCGGATCTCAACTGGGAGAATGAAAAGGTTCGCCAGGACGTTTTTGCCATGATGGACTGGTGGTGCCAGAAAGGCATCGATGGCTTCCGCATGGATGTGATCAGCATGATATCCAAGGATCCGGCTTTTCCCGACGGGGAAGTGAAGGAGACCGGATACGGGGATTACGGTCCCTATGTGTGCAATGGCCCCCGGGTCCATGAGTACCTTCGGGAGATGAATCAGAAGGTTCTTTCCCGCTATGACCTTTTGACAGTGGGGGAATGTGCAGGGGTGACCGTGAAGGAGGCCAGAAAATATGCCAGCCTGGATGGGAGCGAGCTGAATATGGTATTTCAGTTTGAGCACATGAACCTGGACGGCGGCGAAACCTTTAAGTGGAATGACCGGAAGATGAATCTGGTGGAACTGAAGGAGACCCTTTCCAAATGGCAGCGGGAGCTCCATGGAAGGGCCTGGAACAGTCTCTACTGGTGTAACCATGACCAGCCCCGGATTGTGTCAAGGCTTGGGGATGACAGGGAGGCCTATCGGGAGCTCTCCGCCAAGATGCTGGCCACCTGCCTTCACATGATGCAGGGAACCCCCTATGTCTACCAGGGAGAGGAATTGGGAATGACCAATGTGCCCTTCCCGTCGCTTGAGGAGTTCCGGGATATTGAGAGCATCAATGCCTACCATGAATACACGGAGAGCGGCCAGATCAAGCCGGAGGATATGATGCGTTATCTGCGCTATAAGAGCCGGGACAATTCCCGGACCCCCATGCAGTGGGATGACAGCCCAAACGCCGGCTTCAGCACCGGGGAGCCCTGGATTATGGTGAACCCCAATTATAAGGAGATCAATGCCAAGGAGCAGCTTTCCCGGGAGGATTCCGTATTTCACTATTATCAGAAGCTTATCCGTCTGCGGAAGGAGTATGCCATTATAGTATACGGCTCCTATGAGCTTTTGCTGCCAGAGGATCCGGATCTCTATGTCTATACCAGGCAGCTGGAGGGACAAAAGCTTCTGGTAATTTGTAACTTCCGGGAGGAGGAAAAGGTGTGTTCCCTTCCTGCGGGCTGGGAGCCGGAACGAATGGAACGGCTCATTGGAAACTATGCGGAGACAGAAGTGAGCAGGAGCCCAAGGCTCAGGCCCTATGAGGCGGTTGTATACTGCATGGAGAAGAGGTAGAGGACGGGCCCTGTCTGTTAGAGAAGCTTTTCAGGCGTATGCCTGGAAAATACAGGAGCCCTGCAGCAATCAAACACAAGGAGGAATTTAGATATGTACAAATTATGGGAGGCTTTAAAGGAAGCAAAGAAATACCGCTGGGTGGAGTTGTCACATGCGCTCAATAATGAAAGTCCCTACTGGGCCGGAATCCCGGAGGGCTCTGTGGAGCTGGGAACCACCTGCTATGACTGGGGAAACGAGATGCTGGACTGCCTGATTCAGACCTTTAAATTTCCGGGACAGTTTGGCACCCACATTGATTTCCCGGGACATTTTATCAAGGAGCGGGAGCTGTCCGAGACCTATGGGGTGAAGGATCTGATCTTCCCTCTGTGTGTGGTTGATATCTCGGAAAAGGTGAAGGAAAATCCCACCTATGTGGTCAGGGTGGAGGATATCAAGGCCTACGAGGCCAGGTATGGCCAGATTCCGGAAGGCGCCTTTGTGGCTCTGCGCACGGACTGGTGTAAAAAATGGCCGGATATGGACGCTCTTTCCGGCACGGATGCAGAGGGCGGGGAGAACTTTCCGGGCTGGTCCATGGAGGCCCTGAAATATATTTATGAGGAGCGCAATGCGGCGGCCAACGGTCACGAGACCCTGGACACAGACGCCTCCCTGGAGGCTGCCGCTGCCGGAGATTTGGCCTGTGAGCGTTATGTGCTGGATAAAGGAAAGCTTCAGGTGGAGGTGCTCACAAACCTGGATCAGGTGGCGCCGGCGGGAGCAGTGATTCTGGTGTCCTATCCGAGGATTGAGGGAGCCACAGGCCTTCCGGCCAGAGTCTGGGCCATTACGGAATAATTCCTACAGGGGCAGCGGTGGTATACACAGGCGGGAAATTTATTTTTAAGAATTTCTTAATGACCTTTTCTTCATTTGATGGTATACTATAAAAAGCCATAGCTGGCGGTAAAACCATAAAGGAGAAACCTGTCCGGACAGGAATCAGATAGTATGCCCAGATCGGCTTTGCGTATCATAGCGGTTGCATTTGTAATTTCAGATTGTATCGGTACCTTTCTCCCAGGTGCGCCCATTGGATTTCAGTGGGCGGGGAGATTGGCTGCCCCGCTTTTTCTGCTCTGTATGGCATGGAGTATGGACAAGGTGAGGGACAGGAAGATGTATTTGTTCTGCCTATATCTCTGCAGTGTGGGGATGGCAGTCTTAAATCTGGTATTTTCCTTTCCCTCCCTGTTTCCCGGCGCCTATACGGCAGTGTCGGCGGATCTTTTTAGCACCCTGTTTGCCAGCGGAAGCCTGATTTTGCTCTATAAGTATGGAAAGGAGCATCCGGAGAAGAGAGGGCTCCTGTGGGGAATCTATGGAGCCTGGCAGCTGGGGGGTGCCTTTGTGTGGTGCATTCTCTCCGAGATTTACGGGGTGTCCACCACGATTTTACAGTTGATTTTCACAGTCTGCGGAAATATTTTTCTGGCCGAGGGCTCCTCGCTTCTGGTAGCCATGGGCTTTCTGTTTTATTTTACCAAGGAGAAAAAAAGGGTGATGCGGTTTCTTTACTGCATGATCTGCTTTGTCTTTTTTATCAATGCGTCCACCGGAATCTTCGGACGGGTGCTGTCCTACCTGGGCAGCGATGTGGTGCTGGTGGTAGCGGAGCTTTTGACGGGATTATCCATGTACGGTACCTGGGTGACGGCAAATTTCAGCCTGGATCACCTGCTGTACCATGATTTTCAGTGGATGATGATTGCAGCTCTGCCCCTTCTGCTTCTATGCAGGGAAAGGGCAGGTGAGAGCCCGGGACGGAAAATGGAAAAGGCCTATCTGTCCGGAGCCCTGTATCCGGTATCCGTGTATGTTCTGTGGTTCATGGGAAATTATTTGTTTTAGGACCAGGCTTATAGGGATTTTTAGGGGCAGATAGATAAGAGGGAAAGGGGAGCTATATGGCACAGGGAAAAGAGGCGGTGATCCAGGCGAAAAATCTGTACAAGATTTACCGCGTGGGAGAGAGCAGAGTGCGCGCCTTAAACGGGGTGGATTTGACCATCTATAAGGGAGAATTTTGCTCCATTGTGGGAACCTCCGGTTCCGGAAAATCCACCATGCTGAATATGCTGGCCGGGCTGGAGAAGCCTACCAAGGGCCAGGTAATCATCGGAGGAGAGCACCTGGAGGGGATGAACGAGGCCCAGCTGGTGCGTTTTCGGCGGGAGCATGTGGGGTTTATTTTTCAGTCCTTTAACCTGCTGGGCACCTTAAACGCCCGGGAGAATGTGGCTCTGCCTTTGACCTTTCGGGGCATGTCCAAAAAGGAGCGGCTAAAGAGGGCGGATGCTATGCTGGACCTGGTAAGCCTGTCCAAGCATAAGAAGCACCGGCCCAATGAGATGTCCGGCGGACAGCAGCAGCGTGTAGGCGTGGCCCGGGCCCTGGTGGTGGATCCGGAGATTATTTTTGCGGACGAGCCCACGGGAAATCTGGATTCCAATACCTCCGCGGAGGTGATGGGCCTGATGAAGAAAATCGTGCGGGAACAGAATCAGACTTTGGTCATGGTTACCCATGATAACCACCTGGCCAGCTTTGCAGACCGTATATTTCATATCATCGATGGAAAGATCGTGAAAATAGAGGACAATACCGGGAAGAGGGAGGATAAGGACCTATGAGAGGTTATAAGCTTTGGAAGAGGGCGCTGCTGTTTGCCCTGTGCGGAATGCTGGCCATACCTGTGGGAAGGATGGCCGGAAGTGGGATGGTGATGGCGGCGCAGCCAGCTGGAAATGATGCTGTTCAAGTGAAAGAAGGAGATACGACAAAACCTGGAGGAACGGGGAGCGGTACCCCTGATTCTACACCAGTGACAAATCCCAGCGATCCGGCAGAAGCCAAGGATAAAATTGATGCCAAAAGAGTAATTGTTGATTACTATAAAATATGGAAGGATAAGATCAAAAGCGCGGGAAATGAAGCGGCTGCCCAGGATTATATGCAGCGGGCCGTGGGAGATGTTTCCAAGCCGGAGGAGGTTCCGGCAGAATCTTCCCTGGGCTCTCAGCAGACGAAATTTGGCGTAGATACTGTCACGGAAGTGATCAAAAAGGAAATCGACGCCTACGCCACCCCAGCTCCCACCCCCGATCCCGAGCCGGAACCCGATCCCACCCCAAGCAGCAGTAACAGCAATATTATGGTGGGCGGTAACTGGGTGACGCCGGTGGCCAATGCGGGGCAGTATGTGAATGTGGTGCTGCCTGTGGTAAACATGGGAGAGGATATGGTGCGGGATGCGGTGGTGACTCCTGCTATCAGCAGCAACTCTGCCGAGTGGCCCTTTGAGATCGAGCAGTCCAGCTATACCCAGACCATCGCGGATCTGCCGGGAACCAGCAATGGAGGAACGGATATGGATCGCCGGCGGGAGCTGACCTGGACCCTGAAAACCCGGAAGGATGCTCCCAGCGGCTATCAGAAGCTTACCTTTAACGTGGCTTTTAAGAATTCCGACGGGACCTTTGACAGCGCCACCCTGGAGACCTATGTGAATGTGGTGGGTACCACGGGAACCTCCGCTGACGGGACAAGCTCCACCCCCCGTGTGATTGTCACAGGCTTTTCCACCAATCCGGAGGTGGTGCATGCAGGGGCAACCTTTACCCTGACCCTACATATGCAGAATACCTCTCAGTCCACGGCAGTAAAAAATATGCTGTTTGATATTCAGGCAGCCAGCGAGAGCACGGACACCAATTATGTGGCGGCTGCCTTTTTGCCCACCTCAGGCTCCAGCACAGTATTTGTGGATCGGATACCGGCGGGAGGGACCAAGGATATTTCCATGGAGCTGGAGGCCCGGTCCGATCTGGCGCAAAAGCCCTATGTGGTCAACGTGACCATGGATTATGAGGACGAGAATGTAAACGCCTATAAAAATACGGCCAATGTGTCTATTCCTGTGCGGCAGGAGGCCCGGGTGGAAATCAGCAACATTGATGTGATGCCGGAGGCCATTGAGGTGGGCTCTGAGTCCAATGTCATGTTCAGCATTTATAATACGGGAAAAACCCAGCTCTTTAACACCAGTGTGAAGCTGGAGGCAGAGTCCATCAGCGGAGGAGAGAGCTATCTGGGGAATATTGCGCCGGGAGCCACAGGAAATGTGGACCTGTATGTGACAGGGCAGATGGCCACCATGGACGACGGTCTGGTGAAGATTCTCATTACCTATGAAGATGAGGCCGGGGAGGCGACCACCATAGAGAAAGAAATGACCCTGTATGTATCCGAGCCCTTCTACGATGAGGGAATGTTTGATGATAGTATGATGTGGGGAGAGGAAGAGCAGCAGAAGAAGGGCCTTCCCATGTGGGCTATTATCCTGATTGTAGTGCTGGTTCTTGCGGCAGGCGTGACGGCCATTGTGCTGATTCGCAAAAGGAAAAAGAAAAAAGCAGCTGCGGCCGAGGCAGACCTTTTAGAGGATGAGCTGATGGAGGAGAATTCCCTGTCGGAGGAAGATGAGGAGTAAAGCATGAAATTTGGTGATTTGCTGGGCATGAGCATCAGCAGCCTTTGGCGGAGAAAGCTGCGGACCATATTGACCATTCTGGGGGTTGTCATCGGCACGGCCTCCATTGTGGTGATGATCTCCCTGGGCTTAGGCCTGGACAGGGCCCAGATGCAGCAGATTGAACAGTTTGGGGGACTAACCACCATCAACGTTTATGCCAATGAGGGCGGCGGCTCTTATTCTTATTACGGAGGCGGAGGGGTGTATGTGTCCTCCTCCAGCGATTCCGGCAGCTCGGAGACCACGGAGCCCATGCGGATTGACGATGCAGCCATTGTGACTTTGGCAGGACTTGAGCATGTGGAATCCGTGTCGCCGGTGCTTCAATGCTATGTGATGGCTCGTCAGGGGATTTATGAGGGACAGTTTAATCTCATTGGAACCACGGTGGAGGCCCTGGAAAATATGCATCTGGAGCTGACGGAGGGAAGTGAGCTCCCTACCTCAGAGACGGAGCTTAAGCTTCTCTATGGCAATACGGTGGTTGCGGACAATTTCTACAATTCCAAAACCAATGAGTATTACTGGGAAAAGAAAAATCTGCCGGATGTGGATTTGATGAATGATCCGGTGTTTATTATCTTTGACACAGACGCCTACTGGAATTCCAAGTATGGCGGCACGGACGAAGATGGCAATCCCTACAAGGCTCCTAAGAAGTACATTGTGGATGCCTGTGGTCTGATGGAGGGAGGTCCGGAGGACTACGGCTCCAACAGCTGGAATGTTTACTGTAATGTGGAGGCCTTAAAGGCGGAGCTGAAAAAGGTATTTAAGGGCAAGGTGATCCCGGGGCAGCCCCAGACAAAAGCGGGAAAGCCCTATAAAGAGATATTTTATAACCGGGCAGAGGTAAAGGTCACGGACATGAGCTATATGGAGGAGGTTCAGCAGGTTATCCGGGATCTGGGGTATAACGCGGACAGCAACATTGAGTGGATTACCCAGATGCGGGAGTCCTCCCGGTCCACCCAGGCGGCGCTGGGAGGGATTGGCGCCGTGTCCCTCTTTGTGGCGGCCATTGGCATTGCCAACACCATGATGATGTCCATTTATGAGCGCACCAAGGAGATCGGCGTGATTAAGGTGCTGGGCTGTGATCTTTCCAATATTCGGAATATGTTCTTGTCAGAGGCCGCCTTTATCGGTCTGATTGGAGGAGCCATTGGCTTGGTTCTCAGCTATGGCATCTCGGCCATTATCAATCAGGTGATGGATCTTGGCTATGATACAGGGGTCTCCTATATTCCCATTTGGCTGGCGCTGATCGCTTTGTTTTTCTCCATGATGGTAGGCGTGGTGTCCGGTCTCTTCCCGGCCCTTCGGGCCATGCGCTTAAGCCCTCTGGCGGCTATTCGGAATGAGTAGAGGGAAAAGAGGAGGCAGAAGAATGAACGAGACAGCATCTTTGTCAAGGGTTTTGGCATTTATCCGGGAACGGGGGTGGGAATACACCTATCATGAGGAGGAGGGGTGTGGCAGCATCGACTTTTCCTATCGGGGCGTGCCCTACCATATCTGGGAGTTTGCAGACGGAGAGCGGGGAGTGGAAACCAATCTGCGCCATGGAGGAAAGCAGGAAGAGCTTCTGGGGGATTATGAGGCGGAGCTCTTGGAAATTATGAAGGAATGGTAAGTAAAAAAAGATATTATAAACAGGACCCGTTGGCTTCTGAAAAAGAGGCTGACGGGTTTTTTGTATTGCTTCACCGCCAAGAAAGGGAGACCTTGGAAGGAGCAAATTTTAAATGGTAAATGGCAGGGGAGTCTTATATCAATTTTGTTATAAATACATGTATTATTTGTATTGGACTGAATAAGCAGGTTTCCTGTATAATATGCCTATAAAAGAGAACATAGAAAAAGAAAAATTTACAAAAGGTACAAGGAAATCATAACAGCTGTTATATAGAGTTCTCAAAATCAACAAAAAACCAGGAAGCAGAAAGGAAAATTTGAAATTGATGTATACACAGGAACAGATATTAGGGGCAGAGCTATCCAAATTGATGGACATGTGCCAGGAGGCCATGGAAAGCCAAAGAAATCAGGAGCTGCTCCACAGTGACATGCAGATCCGCTACCGGGTGGGCATCGGACGCACGGTTTTTGCCAAAGCCTTTGGTTTTCAGACCCTGGATTATTACAGGGATATGAGCTTATGTCTAAAGGCGCAGCTTCAGTGGAAGCTCTGGAATTTTTATGTACTAAAGGATGACACGCCTTTTGATATGGAGGTGGGCATAGATTACGCCACGGCCTATGAGCCCAGCCTTTACGGACTGGATTACTTTATGGAGGAGGGCATGGAGCCCACCTATGGGAGACCGATTATTTTAGAGCTAGAGGATTTGGAGAAGCTTCCCACGCTGGACTTTTACACCTCCGGCCTGATGCCTACGGTACATAAGCAGTATGAGGAGCTGAAAAAGCTGGTGGATTCCCGGTTTCACGTATTTTTCCCGGGGTTTAGCCGGGGACCCTGGAGCATTGCCACTATTTTAAGAGGCTTTAACGAGCTTTTCCTGGATATGGTGGAGGAGCCGGAGTTTGTACACAAGCTTATGCAATACTGCGTGGACACCCGGATTTCCTGGGAAAAGCAGCGTTGTGCATTTTTAGGAATTGATCCCAAGGATAGAAATTACCGCTGGAAGTATATCATCTACCGGGATAATTACAACAGTGATTCCTTTGAGGATGAGGTAAACGGAAATATGTTTTCCGCCGCTATGTTTAAGGAGTTTATCCTGCCCTATGAGAAGCAGATGGGGGAGTTTTACGGGGGCATTGGTTATTATCACAGCTGTGGAAATCTCACCTCATTTCTGGATGGATTAAGGGAGCTTCCAATCTTCGGCCTTCAGCATGTGAGTGCCTGGACAGATTATGAAAAGGCCATTGAAAAGACGGCAGAAGACGTGGTGGTTCAGGTTTCCCTGGATGCGGTGAAGGATGTGCTGGACGCCGACCAGGCCCGCATGCGGGAGCGGATTCAATATTATTTGTCCCACAGCAGGGGACGCCGGGTGGACATCTGCCCCGATGCCATTTACGTGGGAGGCCAGGATACCCTGGATAAAGTGCTTACCCTCACAGAAATCTTCCAGGAAGAGCGCAGAAAATACGAGAACTAAAAACCAGCGAAAGCGGAACTAAAAATAGGAGGTATTTTGGAATGAAAAGAAGAATGTTGGCTGTTTTGTTGGCAACTGCCATGCTGGCTGTGACTGGCTGCGGAGGAAAGAAACCTGCCACAGGAGAGACCCAGGCGCCTGCAGGCAACACGGAGACAGGGGCAGGAAATGAGGCTGGAGCCGAAAAAGAGACTGGCGGGGATGACACGGTGTATACCATGACTTTGGCCAACCATCTGTCTCCTACCTCGGTACAAAACCTGTCCTTTGAGGAATTTATCCAGGATGTGGAGGAGAAATCCGGCGGACGTTTAAAGATCGTGCTTTCTGCTTCCGGAGCTCTGGGGTCTCAGCGGGAGATCATAGAGGGTGTGAACCTGGGAACCATTGAGATGGGCATGGGAGAATCCGGCGTGTATGCCAATTATCTACCGGAATTTGGGGTGCTGGCCCTTCCCTTTATGTTTAGCTCCACAGATAATTTTCATCAGGTGATTGACGGAGAGGTGGGAATCGCTTTGGCACAAAAGCTGGAGGAGCAGACCCAGATCAAGATTATCAGCTGGCTGGACGGAGGCGTGCGGGATGTGTACTCTGCCAAGAAGGTAGAGAGCCTGGATGATCTGAGCGGCTTAAAGATCCGCACGCCGGAATCTTCGGTTTACATTGAGACCTTTACGGCCTTTGGGGCGAATCCCACCCCCATTTCCGCCAATGAGATGTATTCCTCCATTCAGTCTGACGTGGTGGCAGCCATGGAGGGAACAGGGGAAACTGTATATACCTACAAGATTCATGAGGTGGCTGGCTATTGTCTGAAAACCGGTCATATTTACACGGATATTTCCCTGGCCATCAATAAGAATCTCTTTGAAAGCCTGCCGACAGATTTGCAGGAGGTGCTTCTGGAGTGCGGAAAGACCCTGACAGAAAAGGAACGGGCTCTTTGGGCAGAGAAGTCGGAAGGGTATGAACAGATGATGAAGAATGAGAGCGGCATGGAATTCTATGAGGTGGATCAGGCAGAGGCCATGGAGAAGGTAAAGGATGTCTATGACAACTATATCAATGGCAAGCCAGAGATGCAGGAAATCTATGACATGATCAAGGCCGCCCAGTAAGCGGCGAAAAACACGGGAGGCAAGCGGGGATGTATGAATTTTTGAAAAAGGCTATGTACCATGTATCGGCGCTTTTGTTTGCCATTGCTCTGGGCATTGCATTTATAGCCGTGATTTTCCGATATGTGTTTAACAATTCTCTCTACTGGTCCGAGGAGATTGTCCGATATCTCTTTATCTGGATGTTTTTCATTGCAGTAGGGGAGTCCAGCCGGGCCGGTTCCCATGTAGCCCTGGACCTATTGACCACAAAGCTTAAGGGAACCACCAAGAAGGTGTGGAGCATTGGGATTGAGTTGCTTTCTCTGTTATTTGTTGGAGTTCTGAGCTATTACGGAGTGAAGCTGGCCCTGATCAACATGAATCAGTTTTCCCCGGCATTGCGAATTCCCTATGGGTTTATCTATGCGGCCATTCCCTTTGGGGGAATTGTCATGGGAATCTTTCATGTAATCCGGATTGCGGATTTGGTTCGGGGAAAGAACAGGGAGGAATAGCCTATGCTAACCATTTTATTTGTTGTATTTATCATTATGCTTGTGGCTGGCGTGCCCATTGCTTTTTCCATGGGGCTGGCTTCGGTGGCCGCACTGTTTGCAAAAATGCCTACAGGAATGATTACCATACCCTCCAAGGTTTTCGGAGGGGTGGATTCCTTCTCCCTTATGGCAGTGCCCTTCTTTATTCTGGCCGGCACCCTGATGGATGTGTCGGGAGTTTCCAAGCGTCTGATTCGCTTTGCAGAGCTTCTGGTGGGCTTTGTCCAGGGAGGCGTGGCCATGGTGGCTGTGGTAGCCTCAATAATCTTTGCGGGAATCTCCGGCTCCGCCTCGGCAGATACGGCGGCCATTGGCGCCATTATGATTCCCTCCATGACAGAGCAGAAATATGAGAAGGGCTTTTCCGCCTGCCTTATTGCAGCGGCCGGCACCATCGGGCCGGTGATTCCGCCCTCTCTTCTGATGATTTTGTATTCCAGCGCCACGGGTATTTCTGTGGGAACCTTATTTATTGCAGGAATTCTGCCTGGACTTTTGATGGCAGCCTGTCTCTTGGTGCTCTGCTACCGGTATGCCAAAAAGCATCCGGAGGTGACGAAGAAAAAGACAGAGCGGGTATCCCTGCGGGAAGGTCTGAAGATTACCAGAGAGGCGCTTCCGGCCATTGTCATGCCGGTGATCATTATCGGAGGAATTCTTTTGGGAATCTTTACAGCCACAGAGGCGGCAGCCGTGGCCTGCGTCTATGCCATTGTGGTGGGCTTACTTATGCGGGAGCTGAATTTTCAGAAGATCTGGGGAGCTCTGGCTGATTCTGCCAGAACCTCAGCGGCCCTGATGCTGATTGTAGGTGTGGCCACCCTTTTGGGATGGATTCTCAGCAAGGAGCAGTTTCCGACCAAGGCCGCGGATTTTCTGGTTTCCCTTACCAGCAGCAAGATTATCATTACTCTGCTGATTATTGGATTTTTGCTGATTATCGGCTGCTTCCTGGAGACCATTGCGGCCCTGATTATTCTGGTTCCGGTGCTGTATCCCATTGGCATGTCCTTTGGCTTTCATGAGATTCATTTTGCCATGCTTATTGTAATCACGCTTTTGATTGGTTCCATCACACCGCCTGTGGGAATCCTGCTGTATATTTCCTCGGGAATGGCGAAAATCAGTTTTTCCGAATCGCTGAAATATGTGACGCCCTTTATTGTGGCCTTGCTGGTGGCGGTCCTTTTGGTAGCTTTTATTCCCCAGATTACCCTGTTGGTTCCGTCTCTTCTGGGCTAGGGGATAGAAGATAGATGCATGTGAAAATCAATCCTTTTGGGAAGAGGGATGAGGCTTTGGAGAGTCTCATCCTTTTTCCTTTTCCTCATTTGCCTGCAAAGCAAGCTTGGTAAAATAATCCATCAAAAAGGATCGAAAGGATCGGGAGGCCTTGGAGATATAATTGCTGTCTGGCCAGGAAAGGTTTATATAGCGCTGAAAGGTGGCATCAGACACCCGAAGGAGCTTAATTTTTTCGTTGGCAACCCCGGGCCAGGTGAGGGCGGGCACAAAGGCAAAGCCCATTCCCAGACTGACCATGTCTGCAATGGTGGTGGAGGTGTAGTGGTCCATAATAAAGTGGGGCTCAAAGCCGGCGGCCTTGTACTGAAATTGGATATTGGCAGCCAGGAGACTGCCGCTCTGAATGGCCACCAGAGGCGTCTGAGCGAATTGGCGCAGGCATACCGAGTCCTCCCTGGCCAGGGGATGATCCGCTGGGACAGCCAGGAGAATATCTTCTTTTAGCAGAGTATAGGATTTATCCGCTGTCACCGGCTGGATCGAGGGAGAGAGAATGAGATCCGGGGGGGAGCTTTTTAAAATCCAGGAGTCATACTGGACAATCTGAAAATGTACCTCCGGGTGTTTCCGGGTAAACTCCTGAATAATATCGGAGATCATCATGGCGCAGACCTGGACCACCAGATTGATCCCCGTATCCTCCCGCATAATCTGCTCCCGAATCTCATGCTCGGCCATATGCATGGAGTTGAGCACCTGGTTCACATATTTGAGAAAGGTTTTTCCCTTCTCGTTTAACAGAATTCGCTTTCCTATGTGGTCAAAAAAGGAGGTGTTGTATTCCTTTTCGATGTTTCGGATGGTTCTGCTGAGGGCGGGCTGGGATACGGAAAGGATTTCTGCGGCCTTAGTCATGTGCTCCAGCTCCGCCACCACCTTAAACTGTTCCAGCTGATAAATATCCATAGATACCTCCCGTGCTTTTGCGGGCTTGGCCGTATTGAAGAGCTGTGCCCGGATGTATGGTCAAAATTATACCATATTCCCCGCAGGCGCAGCAAGAAGAGCAGGCAGAAAAAGCTTTGAAAAAGGGATTTCCAAAGGTTTTCCCGGAACCCAATATTGACAGGGCTCCCAACGCTTGTTACAATACTATTATGGTAAACTGCCTGTTTTTTGGACAAAACATAAGGAGGAAATGGAAATGTATCATTGCCACGTTCATTTCTATTTAACGGGTCATCTGTGCAGTGCGTTTGAAATTATCAAAGGAATGTCCCCTCTGGCAAATTTTACGCATATGTTTTCAGAGAGTGAAAAGCCAGACGCGGCCCAGGTAGCCCAGGCGGATGTGACTCTGGCGTCTCTGGAGGGAATGGATGCAGAGCGCACAGTGGAAATGCTGGTGTCCCGGAAAGCGGAAAAGGCCCAGCTGATTCTGCTGGCTCAAAGGGAGCAGATGAAGCTTTTGAACGGATATATGCAGGAGCTTACGGATATTTGGATGCTGCCCATGGAGGAGGAAGAGATTCGCTTTCGTTTTCTCCGGTGGCAGGAGAACTGTCAGATGAGCAAGGATTTCTGGCAGACCAGCCATTATCTGGAGGCTACCATAAATAATATTCCCAACCTTATATGGTATAAGGATAAGAGTGGGATTCATGAAAAGGTAAACGACAGCTTCTGCAGGACCGTGAATAAGACCAAGAAGCAGGTGGAAGGGCGAGGGCACGCCTATATCTGGGATGTAGAGCAGGATGATCCGGCCTGCATCGAATCAGAGATGGAGGTTATGACGAAGAGAAAAACCTTTGTTTCTGAGGAGATTATAAAAACCGGAGAGGGCATGCGGACTCTCACCACCTACAAATCTCCCCTGTATGATCTGGACGGAAGCGTTATGGGTACGGTGGGCGTAGCCATTGATGTGACCCAGGAGCGGGCCTATGAGCAGGAGATCATTGATAAAAATCGTACCCTGGAGACGATTTTTACAAATCTGGACTGTGGCGTTATGCGCCATTCTGTGGACGGAAAAAAGATCCTGAGCGTAAACCGGGCGGCTTTGGAGATCCTGGGCTATGAATCTACGGAGGAGCTCATGAATGCCGGCTTTGATCTCATTGCGGATTCTGTGATGAATGAGGACAAGGGAAAGCTGCGGGAGTGCATCCGGGAGCTGAAAAAGGTGGGGGACAATGTAAATGTAGAATACCGGGTACAGCACAAGGATGGAAAAATTTTACATATTATGGGGAACGTGAAGCTTCTCAAGGAGAACGGGGAGCTGTTTTACCAACGCTTTCTTCTGGACTGCACGGCTCAGAAGCTGCAGGAGCGGAGCAAGGAGCAGCAGAATACAGAGCTGATACAGGCATTGAGCATTGATTACAGCCTGGTGTGCTTTTTCGATTTACATACGGGGAAGGGGAGCATTCTGCGCAATACGGACAGCAGCGGGGAGCTGTTTGCCTCAAGCTTTGCGGGAGTGCTTCATCTGGAGGAGAATATTGAGCAATATATTAGCCAGCAGGTCTATGAGGATGACAGGGAGAGCCTGCGCAGGTTTTGCTCTCTGGAGCGGCTGAAAGAGGAGCTGGCCCAAAAGCCTGTGCAGTATATGAATTACCGGATTCTGTGGAAGGGAGAGCTTACCTATTTCCAGCTGAAGGTAGTGCGCACGGGAAATTGGGATGAAAATTACGGCATTGTTCTGGGCTTTCGCAGTGTGGATGAGGAGATCCGCAGTGAGATGGAGAAGAAGAATCTATTGGAGGATGCCCTGATGCAGGCCAATAAGGCCAGCAAGGCCAAGAGCGTATTTCTCTCCAATATGTCCCATGACATTCGCACACCCATGAATGCCATTGTGGGATTTACCTCCCTGGCTATCAAGCATATTGAGCGCAGAGAGCAGGTGGAGGAATATCTGAAAAAGATTATGACTTCCGGCAACCATTTGCTGAGCCTGATTAACGATGTGCTGGATATGAGCCGGATCGAAAGCGGAAAGATTCATCTGGAGGAAGCATCCTGCAGCCTGCCGGATATTCTTCATGGCCTGCGAAACATTCTCCAGGCAGATGTTCACGCCAAGCAGCTGGAGCTACATATTGACGCTATGGATGTGCGGGACGAGGAGGTTTATTGTGATAAGCTTCGGCTCAATCAGGTGCTCCTGAATCTTTTGGGAAATTCTGTAAAATATACAAGCAGCGGCGGATCGGTAAGCCTGCGGATTACGGAAAAGGGGGGTGCGCCGGAGGGCTTTGCAAATTACGAGTTTATCATTAAGGATACAGGCATCGGTATGAGCGAGGAATTTGTGGCCCATATTTTTGAGCCCTTTGAGCGGGAGAAGAGTACCACCATCAGCGGAATTCCGGGAACCGGCTTAGGCATGGCGATTACCAAAAATATTGTGGATTTAATGAACGGCGTCATAGAGGTGAAAAGTGAGCAGGGAGTAGGGACCGAGGTGGTGGTCTCCTTTACCTTCCGGCTGGGGGCCACACCCAAAAAGACCATTACCATACCAGAGCTGAAAAATTGCCGGGCCCTGGTGGTGGATGATGATTTCAATACCTGTGATAGCGTTTCCTATATGCTGGGTCAGATCGGCATGCGGGCAGAGTGGACGCTGTCTGGAAAGGAGGCAGTATTGCGCACCCGCCAGGCAGCCATGCGGGGAGACGATTACGGTGTCTATATTATTGACTGGCTTATGCCAGATATGAACGGTGTGGAGGTCAGCCGCAGGGTTCGAAAGGAGCGGGGAAAGGATGCTCCCATTATTGTGCTCACGGCCTACGACTGGTCTGATATTGAGGAGGAGGCCCGGGAGGCCGGGGTAACGGCATTTTGCAGTAAGCCTCTGTTTTTCTCTGAGCTGCAGAGCTGTCTCCAGACGGTGATAAATGCTGAGGAGGAAAAGGAGCGAGTGAAAAAGAAGGAGCGGAAGCTTCGCACAGGGCGGATTCTTCTGGCAGAGGACAATGAGCTGAATCAGGAGATTGCCGTGGAAATCCTGGAGGAGGCGGGATTCTCCATGGAGGTGGCCGGAGACGGGCAGGCGGCTCTGGAAATGCTGAAAAATGCAGATCCGGGCTATTACCAGCTGATATTGATGGATGTGCAGATGCCGGTGATGAACGGCTATGAGGCTACCCGGGAGATACGCAGACTTCCGGATCCGGGGCTGGCCGCCATTCCCATTATAGCCATGACAGCCAACGCCTTTGAGGAGGATCGGCAGGCAGCTCTGGCTTGTGGAATGAACGGGCATATTGCAAAGCCTATTGACATTCAAAATCTCTTTGACACTCTGGATAAAATACTGGATTAAAAAATAATGGTAGAGGAGGAATTACATCATGAAATTTTTATTTGCGTCAGATTCTTTTAAGGGGACTCTTTCTTCGGAGGAGATCAGTGAGCTCCTGGCAGCGTCGGCCAGGAAGTATTTTCCGGGCTGCACCTATGTGGGGATTCCCATTGCAGACGGAGGCGAGGGCACTGTGGACGCGGTGATCAAGGTGACTAAGGGCAGCTATAAAAAGGTAGCCGTTAAGGGCCCCCTCTTTGAGGACACAGAGGCCTCCTATGGGGTGATTGACGGAAATTCCGCAATTATTGAGATGGCGGCCGCCTCCGGACTTCCCATGGTTCCCACAGAGAAGCGCAATCCCTTACATACCACTACCTATGGCACGGGTCAGCTGATTAAGGACGCCCTGGACAGCGGCTTTCGCAATATTTCCGTGGCCATTGGAGGCAGCGCCACCAATGACGGAGGCATGGGCGCCATGGCGGCTCTGGGCGTGCGGTTCCTGGATCGGGATGGCAAGGAGCTGTCCGGTGTGGGCGCAGACCTGGAGAAGGTGTGTGACATTGATGTGAGTGGGCTTCATCCGGCGGTTAAGGATACGGTATTTACGGTCATGTGCGACGTGAACAATCCTCTCACAGGCCCTAAGGGAGCCACCCATACCTTTGGTCCCCAGAAGGGGGCGGTGGGTGAGATCCTGGATACCCTGGAGGAGGGCATGAAGAATTACGCCGCAGTGATCAAGGAGAAGCTTGGGGTGGATGTGGATCCCATGCCGGGAGCAGGAGCGGCCGGCGGTCTGGGAGCGGCCCTGACAGTATTCTTGCATGCCACCCTGAAATCCGGCGTGGAGACTGTGCTGGATCTGATTAAATTTGAGGAGCTTTTACAGGGCGTGGACCTGGTGGTTACCGGAGAGGGGCGCATTGATTGGCAGTCAGCCTTTGGCAAAGTACCTGCCGGTATTGGTCACTGCTGTCAGAAGGCCCAGGTGCCGGCCGTAGCCATTGTAGGCGGTATGGGCAAGGGCGCAGAGGAGATCTATGAGCATGGGATTGAGAGCATTCTTCCCACCATTAACGGGGCTATGGATATTGAGGAGGCTCTTGACAGGGCCAAAGAGCTCTACGAGAATGCGGCAGATCGGCTGTTCCGTCTGATTCAGGTGGGAATGGCGCTGAAAAAATAAAAAGCAAAGAGCCATCTTGGGGGGGAATCCTCCCCGGTTGGCTCTTTCTTTGTGCAATTTTCCTAAATAAAACTGTGAAAAATGCCACATTGACAGGCAGGAAAAAAAAGGGTATGATAAATTTGTAAGTTGTAATACATATTATGTAATTCCCTTGCTCTGTTGAGGAGGAAGAGACATGGCGATTCAGAGAATAGAAAAGAAAAATATCAGCGATGCGGTTCTGGAGGAGATCAAGCGCCTCATTGGCAGCGGAGAGTGGGGGCCGGGGAGCAAGATTCCCTCGGAAAATGAGCTGGCGGCCACCATGGGTGTCTCCCGGGTTTCCGTTCGCAGCGCTCTGCAGCGCCTGTCCAGTCTGGGCCTTATTGAGAGCCGGCAGGGAGGAGGGACCTTTGTCTGTGAGATGGACGGAGGCCAGTATATGAATATGCTGTTTCCCACGGCTGTTCTCACGGGAAGTCAGCGCCAATATCTGCTGGAATTTCGGCAGGTGATTGAGAGCGAGCAGGCCTATTATGCAGCCAGGCGGGCCACGGAGCAGGACCTTGCCCTGCTAAAGGGCAATTATGAAGAGATGCAGGGCCTTGACCCGGCCTCGGAGGAGTGCTATGACGCGGATGTGGAGTTCCATATGCTTCTGGCCAATGCCTCCAAGAATCCTCTTTTTATCCAGACCAGCCATATTCTCCGGGAGGCCATCTTTGAGAATATTAAGGAGGACCGGGCGGTGAGCGGGGAGAACCCCACCATGGAGGACCACCGGCGCATTATTCAGGCTGTGGAGGCTCACGACCCCAAGGCCGCCAAGCAGGCCATGTGGGAGCATCTGGATAAAATTTGGAATTGGGTGAAAAAGCAATAAAAATGAAAATATAAACAAAACATAATCTTAAGGAGGAAACACACAATGGCAGAGAACAAATTTTTGCAGTGGATGTCCAGCAATACCCAGTCGGTGTACTGGCATGACAGCGCCGTGATTCCGGAGCTGGATGAGGCAATTTCCAACGGAGCAAGAGGTGTGACCACCAATCCGTTCCTGGTGAATTCTACCCTGCACAGCCAGCCGGAGTTCTGGGCTGCCAATGCACCCAAGATTGATCCCTCTCTCACTGGGGATGCCAAGGTTGAGGCTGAGATCGAGGGCGTAACCAAGTTTATCGCCGCGAAGCTGGCAGGCTTCCAGAAGGAAGGATTTGGAAAGGGCTACTGCTGTGCGCAGACCAATCCCTTACGTCCCGGCCAGGCAGAATATATGATCGAGCAGGCAAAGCGTTATGCAGCCTGGGCTCCCAATGTGGTGATCAAGATGCCGGCTACCAAGGCTGGTCTCAAGGCCTATGAGGAGTGTGCGGCTCTGGGTATGAATGTGGCAGCTACCGTTAGCTTTACCGTTCCCCAGGTGCTGGCCTTCGGCGCAGCCTTCCAGAGAGGCGTGGAGCGTGCAAAGGCAGCAGGCATTAAGCCGGGCCTGGGCATTGCCGTACTGATGGTGGGAAGAACCGACGATTATCTCCGTGACGTTATGCAGGATACAGGAGCTGCCTGCTCAGAGGAGGATATTGTTTGGGCTGGTCTGGCTTGCATTAAGCGTGCCTATGAGGTATTCCAGGAGAAGAATTATGACTGCGTTCTGATGCCGGCTGGCTGCAGAGGCGGACATCACATCACAGAGCTGGCCGGAGCACGGATGATTATGTCTATCGCTCCCAAGATTGCCTCCATGCTGGTGGATGTGACAGATTTCTCCGAGAAGATCAACAACCCGGTTGACCCGGCTAAGATCAAGAGATTACAGACTATGCCGGAGTTTGTAAAGGCTTACGAGCCCGACGGCTTGACCCCGGATGAGTTTATCGGCTACGGCGCTACCAACCGTACCCTGACCCAGTTCTGCGAGAGCGGCTGGAATCCGTTGCTTGCTCTGTAGGAGAGGCGCGGAAAAAATTACATAGCTGTTTTACAATTATTTGTGCCATGATATTAGGAAGGGCCTGCATATGTTTCCCCGTATTGCAGGCCTTTCCTCCCATAAAAAATTGTTGTGCAATGGCACGAAAGGGGAAAGTCACTTCGACACACAGGTAATGGGAGAAAATAGAAAAATAGGAAGCAGCCGGGAACAGCCAAAAATTTGAAAAAATAGTTGACAAAAAGCGGAAAATCATGTATGATAATTTATGTCGCTGGTACAGAGCGACAAAGAGATGCACGAGTGGCTCAGTGGTGGAGTATCGCCTTGCCAAGGCGAGGGTCGCGGGTTCGAATCCCGTCTCGTGCTTTTTGAAAAAGGTGCAGAAACATTGAAAAAGCAGTGTTTCTGTACCTTTTTTGTATTGGATAGTCTGTAGACAAGTATACACATCCGCCATAGCATCATCAAAGGCAGAACCGGTTCGCCCCGGCCCGGCGACGGTCTTACCTCCGAGGAGTTGTATGCAGCGGGCCTGGAGATGTACAAAACCAGGGACTTTTCCAACGCATTGGTATGGTTTGAGAAAGCCATACCACCGGGGACCTTTTCTTATCCCTTCCGTCCGTTACCGGCCTTCAAATGCCCAGAGGAACAATCCTGAGTCCCGGAGGCCGGGGGGCATGTCTGGATTGAACTCCCGGACCCGTGCGCGGAGGCTGTCATCCCCTTCTGCACAGTACCACCGGAATTCACTCAGGAGAGCCTCACGGCTTTCCGTCGCGTTTTCAAGAAAGCGGGGAGCGTTTTCATGAAAGTGAGGGCCCAGCCGGAGCGCGCCCCGCAGATCTCCGTTAAACCGAGCCAGGTGCTCTTCATCCAGGCGGAGATAGTCGAAGCAGAAGAGGCCTTGCGCGGCGTCGAACTCCTTCTTTGCCTTCACCGCCAGGTCGTACTCCTTCACCGCGACATGACAGGTTTTTTCCCTGTCTGCCAGATCCTTTTCCAGCTTTTTTAAGTAGTCCGGGTACTGCCGCAGCCTGCGCCCATACTCTTCCCTGGCCTTCTTCGCCTGTTCATACTTTCGCTCTGCGTCCAGCCAGGCATCCTTTCGCTTCTTTGCCTCCTGACGGTATACCGCCTCATAGAGCTCCTTCCCCGCCAGGAAAAAGACGCAGCCGCTGTACAGATCCACGGCCAGAGGAATGTTGAGAGACGTCTCCTGACTCCTTTCCAGGGCATGCTGCAGCGCATCCATATGGCCCAGGTCCAGGATACAGAACCCGGCGCGGTCCAGGCGCCAGCCCTCCGGAGCCGCAGCGCCGGCGGAATCCTTTTTATAAAACTCATAGCCCCCCGGGCCGCTGCAGTACGCCTCGAACAGACTCATGGAGAAGTCCCGCTTCCTCCGGGATCCTATGGTGAAGGGCTCCGTCCTGGGATTATCCCCCACCTCTTCCGGCTCCTCCCGCTTGAGCATGGGATATCCGCTATCCTGCAGCCAGGTCTTGATCCGGATGTGGAGAGCCATCCGCGCCAGCCGGCCGGTCAGCCACAGCAGGTAGTTCCCCAGCACTGTGCCCTGTTTGGTCTTGACAGGGCATTTCAGACCGTGCAGTCGGCCGGCGATCTCCGTCCCGCCCGTCTCATGCTCCCTGCGCAGCTTTTCCGCCAGCTCCGCCAGCTCTCTCTTTCTCTGTGCCATGGTGATACTTTTGCGCTCCTGACCGGCCTGCTCCGGCGTATTCTTTTCGCCTCCCAGGCCATTTTGCAGCAAAAGGTCCAGACAGTCGCGCTGATCCCACAGGCTGGTATCCTTATAATAGATGTCGCGCTTCACCAGACACTCCGCCAGCCAAAGGTAGTATTCCGCATCTGAGATGAGCCCCGCCCGGTAGCCTGCGTCATTCAGCCAGAGCTCCTCCCAGAAATTCCGGCGGCTCCCGCCGGACGCCTCTTTCAGCAGCCTGCCTCTGGCCTGCTCCAGATTCGGGTCCTCCTTCAGAGTCCGGACCAGCTGCTCCCTGATCGCACGTCCGTCCTTTGGCTGAGGGGGCCCCTCCATGGGAAAACCCGGGAGATATTCCTCCAGAAGTCCCGATACGCTGTCGGCCCAGAAATATCGGTACAGGAAGGACCGCTCCGCCCGTTGGATGTATTCCAGGATCAGGTCCCGGTAGAAGCGGTCGCGGATTGTGCTTACAGATCGTTCCATTGTAATCCCCTCCCGTAGATCCTGGCCTGTCGAAGAGGTCCTTCACAGACGCGGCCATACATATCCACCGCCGTCTCCGTATCGGCCAGGGGGGCGATCTCCCGCTGAGACAGATACAGGTTCACGATCTCCTCCAGCTCCTGACAGAAATCCCGCAGAATCTCTGTCTCCGCCCCCTTAAAGAGCTCCTCAAAGCGCCGGCAGGCGGAGCAATACTCGTCCATGCCCTTAAATTTCAGGACGATTTGCAGCAGTTCCCAGTTCCTTTCCTCCCGCTTTCCCTGATACTCATACTCTGCTTCCCACCATGCGGCGCGCTCCTCCTCATCCATCATATCCAGCGGACTTAGGAACTCGTCATCCTCCAGGTCATAGGGGTCATAGGCCCAGGCAGAGCCGTCGTCATCGCTCACGCCGTCATAAAGCTTTTCACCGTCCATGTCCGGTCCGTCCGCTTCTTCCGGCTGTTCTGTGTCCTGCGGCAGCCCTGCTTCCTCCGGTTCGTCCGTGTCCTGCGGCAGCCCTGCTTCCTTCGGTTCGTCCGTGTCCTGCGGCAGCCCTGCTTCCTCTGGCTCGTCCGTGTCCTGCGGCAGCCCTGCTTCCTCTGGCTCGTCCGTCGCCTCCCACCGACCCGTCCTGCTGTAGAGCCGGTTCTCGGCCCTCTGATACGGAGGGGTCATGGCCCAGTCGTCGTCCAGGTTCCCCACGTTCACCTCCTGAAAGGTAAGGTAGTGGTTGATGGGAGAATAGAAGTGGAAACCGAAATGACTGTCATAGCCATTGTGGGGCTCGTTCTGCCGGCTCCCGTCCGGCCCGTCCGTGATACACCAGCTTCGGGAGAACCACTTCGCCTGCTCCAGCAGAAAGGCGAAGTCGGTCCGCTCCTTCCTCTCGCTGCCCTGGGCGCAGAAGTAACCGTTCTGGTACAGGCTGCACCGCATGACCAGATAGAGGTAAAGGCCGTACAGTTCCCGCCGTGTCCGCAGGTAGGACTTCACCCAGCTCTTTTTAATGAAACGCTTTGCACACAGCATCTCCTCCCAGAGGGAAAGCATCTCCTCCACCAGGCCGTGGAGCTTTTCCGGGCAGAACTCCCCCTTCCTGTCCGTGATCTCCCGGCGGAAGGAGTAGTCATAGCCCTTCATGCGGCGCATGAGCTCGTCCACCGCCTCCTGCAGGCACTGCAGGTTCTTTTCATAGATTTCCAGCTTCGCTTTGGATAGTTCCATAGGTATTCACCGTTCCTTTCCTGAAATGTGGATGGCGCGCGGGACTGACCCCCACGGTCATCCTACCACAATGGTAGTAAAAAAACAAGGAATGGTTTGTAATTTTTACGAATCAACAATTCGTCGGCTGATATACTGTATCCGTGGGACGCGTTGGAATCTGGTGTGGGGACCTGAACACCATCCGCATCACGGCCAGATGCCTGCCCGAGGAAGTCATCCGGGGCGCATATGACCAGGCAAGATTTGTTTTTTACGGGGGCTGTTGTCGGACATGGGCTCTGCTGTATTGTTTACCTTTTTTATTTCTTTGCTATGTCCTGAAGATAGCAGGATTTACATGTACAAATAACTTTGTAAAATTTACAAATCAAAGAAGAGAAAGCCACTATACTGTTTTTTGTAAGGCAGGAACCTTGAAAACTGAATGACCGGCCGAAGGGATATGTTCCCCGGATATATGCCATAAAGCGTATCAAAGGGAACAAAACGCCGCTGAAAAGCAGGGGCAGGAACGGCATCGGATAAAACGGCGAAAAGGAATGATTTCCCTTTTGGGAAAATCTGTTATGAAAGAAAGGGAGGAAGGAGGTGCTCATCAATGTCAATCGATTGGGAATATTTGCTTGATGCTTATTAAGTCACAAAACTGACACAGAACAAACGGCATCTGATGATGCAGAACAGGAGGAATCATTGTGTACATGGCAAACGAAGCAAGAATCATCAAAGAATCATCCCGCGGCTACAATCTTATCCCCATCCAGGATGAAATGCTGTCCCACCGGGAGGTGGAACTGGTGGGGGAGGTGAGTGCGGACTCGGTGAACGCCCTGATCCGTGAACTGCGCTACCTGCAGAGTGAGGATCCGGAGGCGCCAATCACCCTGTACATCAACAGCCCCGGCGGCAGCGTGGACAGCGGTATGGCGCTCTACGACGTGATGCAGGCGGTGAGCTGCCCTGTCCGGACAATCTGTGTGGGACTGGCAGCCTCCATGGCGGCTCTGCTCTTTGTTTCAGGCGCAGAGCGCGACATGCTGCCCCACAGCCGCCTCATGATCCATGATCCGCTGATTATCCAGACCGGCGGCAGCGCCCTGAAGCTGAAAGCGATCAGCGACGATCTGATGGAAACCCGGCAGATCATCGCAAAAGTCATTGCGGAGCACTCCGGCAAGAGCATGGAGGAGGTTCTGGAAAAGACCGCCAACGACAGCTACTTCCGAGCGGAGGAGGCGGTCAAATTCGGGCTTGCCGACCACATTATCACAAGCCTTGCGGAAAACAAGTGAAATCCCCCGCAGCAAACTACAGGGGATTTCACCCTTGCGGCAGTCGCCGGATATCTGTGCAAGCACGGCTGCTTGGCTCGTTGCCCGCGGAAATAAAAAAGCCAACCATATAAAAGGAGGAAAAAGTATGTACAACAATGTGAAATCCAAACGTATCCTTGCAAAGGATGTATTTGTCAGCAACGACTCCTGGGTCACAGGGATCAACAACAATGACCTGCTGGTGGGACCGGCGGGCAGCGGCAAGACCAGGGGCTATGTGGTGCCCAATATCCTCCACACGCAGGACAGCCTGATCGTTGCCGACACAAAGGGAAACCTGAGCCGGCTGTATGGGGAACACCTGAGAGAAAGGGGGTACACGGTTATGCATCTGGACTTTACGGATGTAGCCAATACCCCCTGGGGATATAATCCTCTGGCTTTTATCCGAAAGTGCCGGGACAGCGAGGCAAATAAGAAGGGCGACCACTACAGCGAGCAGGATATCAAGAAGGTGGCCCAGGCCATCTGCCCGTGCCTGAATTCCAAAGAACCCTTCTGGGATCAGGCAGCCCAGATGTATCTGGAGGCGATCCTTCTCTTTGTCATGAACCTGCTGCCCCCATGGCAGCATAACCTGTATGAAGTATTCACCTTCCTTTCGAAGATGGGAAGCGACAACCTGGAAGATATGATTGAGGAGGAGTGTGTAACCCATCCCGACAGCGCCTTTGCGCGCAAGATACAGATGATCCGGCAAAATGCAAGGGCAGATAAAATGGATGCCAGCATCAAGGGGATCCTGGCGCAGCACCTGGATGTGGTGGCATACTCCGGCGTAAAGCGGATGTTCTGCATGAGAGAACAGGTGGATATGGGAGCCTTTCTCAGAGGGAAAACGGCGCTGTTTTTGTCTGTCAGCGATTCGGACCGCAGCCAGGACGCCCTGGTCAACCTCTTTTACACCCAGGCGCTGCAGTATCTCATGGCCGCCGCAGACCGGCAGCCGGACAGCCGTCTCCCGATCCCGGTGCGATTCATTTTGGATGACTTCAGCACCAACACGGTGATTCCAGATTTCGATAAGATCATCTCCGTGATCCGTTCCCGGGAGATCTATGTCAGCCTGATCATCCAGAGCCTCTCCCAGCTGGAGGGCCTCTATGACCATGCCAAAGCCCAGACAATCATCAACAACTGCGATCACTGCCTGTACCTGGGAGGGACGGACTCTGAGACGGCGGAAT
>CANPIM010000019.1 GCA_947574135.1 uncultured Lachnospiraceae bacterium | reverse complement strand
CGGACAGCGGCTTCCCAGGCTCTTTGACTTGATTGATATGGTCATTGAGAATCAAAACCTGCGGGTTGCCACCGGGGTACTCAACGAGATCATGACCGAGGCAGTGGCCCTGCAGCAGCCTCCCTCCGACAAGGGAAAGCGGCTGAAACTGTTTTACATGACTCAGGTGGCGGTCAAGCCCCCCACCTTTGTGATTTTTGTCAACGATAAAGAGCTGATGCATTTTTCATACACCCGGTATCTGGAGAATAAAATCCGGGAGGCCTTTGGCTTTCGGGGAACAGCGCTGAAATTTCTTATACGGGAAAGAGGAGGAGAGTGATCGCCATGGTACGTTTGGCTTGCATTCTGATTGGATATGTATTTGGATTGTTTCAGACCAGCTATCTCTATGGAAGAATGAATGGGATCGATATTCGGGAGCACGGAAGCGGCAATGCAGGTACTACCAATGCCCTTCGGACCCTGGGGAAAAAGGCGGGGGCCATTACCTTTCTGGGAGACTGCTTCAAATGCTTTTTTGCGGTGCTTCTGGTCAAGGCCCTGTTTGGGAAGAGCTATCCGGATATGCAGGTGCTCCTGGGCATGTACGGGGCGCTGGGCGTGATTTTGGGACATAATTTTCCCTGTTATCTGAAATTTCGGGGAGGAAAGGGGATTGCGGCCACCGCAGGGTTATTTTTAAGCCTGGACCCCATACTGACCCTGGTGGCTATGGTGACCTTTATCGGCCTGGTGGCCCTGACCCGCTATGTATCCCTGGGATCCATTGTGGTGGTTATAGAGCTTATGGCCGGAGTATTGCTCTATGGCATCTGGGGCAAATGGGGAATGCCGGATACCTACCTGTATGAGCTGTACGGGATCACGGCATTTCTCACGGGGATGGCCCTTTATCGCCACCGGGCCAATATAAAGCGGCTTCTTACCGGAACGGAGCGAAAGATCGGCGAGCGGGCCGCGTGATGGGTCTGCGGTGTTGCGGCAGAACGGCTCAGGGTATAAAGACACCATGTATTCCCGGGGATACCCGGTGAGGAATAGGGAAATTTTGGGAAAGAGAGAGGACGATTATGGCAAAGGTAAGTGTAATTGGAGCAGGCAGCTGGGGAACGGCACTGTCAACCGTGCTGTGCCGAAACGGGCATACGGTGACTCTGTGGTCCATTGTGGAGGCAGAGGTGGAGATGCTGAAAAGAGAGCGGGAGCATGTGGATAAGCTTCCGGGGGTAAAGCTTTCGGAAAGTATGAAGATCACCACCCATCTGGAGGAGAGCATCAGGGGGGCGGAGCTTTTGGTGCTGGCCGTGCCCTCTCCCTTTACCAGAAGCACGGCCCGGATGATGGCGCCCTTTGTGGAGGAGGGGCAGCTCATTGTGAATGTGGCCAAGGGGATTGAGGAAAATACCCTAATGACCCTGACGGAGATCGTGGAGCAGGAGATTCCCGGCAGCCGGGTGGCGGCTCTTTCAGGGCCCAGCCATGCGGAGGAGGTGGGCCGGGGACTCCCCACTACTGTGGTAGTAGGAGCCCGGGACAGAAAAACCGCAGAGTATATTCAGAATATTTTTATGAATCAGGTATTTCGGGTGTATACAAGCCCGGACATTCTGGGCATTGAGCTGGGCGGCTCCTTAAAGAACGTCATTGCCCTGGCCGCAGGCATTGCGGACGGCTTAGGCTATGGGGACAATACCAAGGCGGCGCTGATTACCAGAGGCATCATGGAGATGAGCCGTATCGGCGTGGCCCGGGGGGGACGTCTGGAGACCTTTCAGGGCCTGACCGGTATCGGAGATCTCATCGTGACCTGTGCCTCCGTGCACAGCCGGAACCGGAAGGCCGGCTACCTGATGGGCCAGGGAAGGACCATGAAGGAGGCCATGGAGGAGGTAAAAATGGTGGTGGAGGGCGTGTACTCAGCCAAGGCGGCCATGGAGATGGCCCGGAAATATCAGGTGGAGGTGCCCATTATCCAGCAGGTAAATGCGGTGCTCTTTGCGGATAAGCCGGCCAAGGAGGCAGTGCAGGAGCTGATGCTTCGGGATAAGAAGGTGGAAAATCCCCTGCTGCCCTGGGAGGAATAGACAGGAGGAAGAGCCTTGAAGTGCTTTAAGTGCGGGAAAAATTTTGATTATGAGAAATACTATGGCATCTGTCCCAAATGTGGCTGCTACAATAAGAAGGAGACGACGGAGGAGCAGCATCAGGAGATGCATGACCGCTATGACGGCGGGTATCGCCATGGGCCTGAAGCTGGCGGCAATGTCCAAGGAAACGGGTATGCGCAAGGCGGCTATGGCCCGGGAAGTGGGTATCCCCAAGGGGGCGGCTATGCTCAGGGAAGCGGGTATTCCCAGGGAGGCGGCAATGTCCAAGGAAACGGGTATGCGCAAGGCGGCTATGGCCCGGGAAGTGGATATCCCCAGGGGAGCGGCTATGGCCCGGGAAACGGGTATCCCCAGGGGAGCGGCAATGTCCAAGGAAACGGGTATGCGCAAGGCAATTATGGCCAGGGAAGCGGGTATCCCCAAGGGGGCGGCTATGGTCCGGGAGGCGGGTATCCCCAGGGGAGTGGCTATGGCCCGGGAAATGGTGCGCCCCGCCCCGCTGTGGCAGTCCGTGAGGTGCACTCCTGGAGAAATCAAAAGGGCGGCGGTATTTTTCTCTTGATTTCCATTTTTATCTTTGTGGCGTCTATTATCGGCGGCACCCTGTTTGGGGTGAATTATGGGGAGAAGCAGGAGGAGCGCATCAAGGAGGAGCTCCTTTCCTACGAGCCTCCCCTGCAGGAGCACCATTTGGGGGACTCTTTTCCCTTCCAGGCCCTGGAGCTTACGGTGGAGGAAGCAAGGCTTTTGGGTACAGAGGAGGAGCTTGGGCTGCCGGAGGGAAAGAAGCTGGTGGCCGTAAGGCTTACGGGCTGTGGAGATGGAGAGTGGAATTACCAGAACCGACTGCCGGATCTGTATATTCGCACGCCCGGGGACGCCTGCTATGAACAGATTTCTTCCTATGAGTATGAGATATACGGAAATGTTTTTGGCATGGAGGCCCTTGACGCCTATGCGCTCTGCGAAAGCGGAGAGGCGGATGGCTGGGTGGCCTTTCTTCTGGATGAGGAGGAGCAGCGCTTTACCCTGTACCTGGAGGAACGGGAGGGAGAGTATCTGCAGAAGATTGAGGAGCTTCATGCCATAGAGCTGGAGGTTTCGAAAGGGGACGACAGATGAAAGCAGTGAGAATTGGCATAGGAGTTGTTTTGCTGGTGTTTTCCGTGCTCTATATGGGGGTGATTTTCCTTGTACTCTCGGAGCGAAAGGAGCGGGTGGGCACGATGGATAATGCCTATCTGGAGGTGGAATATCTGGGGTGTGAGAATCTGGGAGACACCATGGTGGACCAATCCGGGGAGGAGCTTCAGGCCTCTGAGGGCTATGACTGTTACCGCCTGACCTTTACTGTAAAAAATCTGAGCAGCGTCCAAAGCTATACAGATCCGGAGGATGCCATTTATCTGGACTGGAAAAGCTATGAGGATGTGATAACCGTGGATAATTATGACCTGGACTATGACAGACTTTTCGCCTCCTATGCCGGAAAAATTCTTCCGGGAAAAACCAGCGTCACCCAGGAGCTGTATGCCATGGTGCGCCAGGGGGTGACGGAAATGTGGGTATACTACTATCCGGATTGGTGGAATGATGAGGAGATAGAGATTCCCATTTCCCTGGAAAAACGACTGGACTGACAGGAGCAAAGAAACAAAGACCAAAGGAGATGGAGACCAGATGAGAAAGTTAGACAGGTGGGTAAGGCTTAGCCTGGGGCTTCTGGGGGCGCTTTTGCTTTTCTCCGGCTGTGGAAGGAAGCCGGAGGCCCGAACAGAGGCAGAGCCAAAGACCCGGACAGAGGCAGAGCCGGAGATAAGCCAGGAAATGGAAGAAAACCAGGCGACAGAGGAGGAGGGCTTTCCGGCTCAGATGCCTGCCTTTACCACTACGGACCTGGAGGGAAATACGGTAACGGAAAGCATTTTTGAGGATAAGGAGCTGACCGTGATAAATGTGTGGGGCACCTTTTGCGGCCCCTGTGTGGGAGAGATGCCGGAGCTGGGAGAATGGGTCCGGGAATTGCCGGAGAGCGTGCAGCTGGTGGGTCTGGTTGTGGATATCAACGGGGAAAATGATACAGAACACAAGGAGAAGGCAGCGGCCATTCTTGAGGAGGCTGACGCAGAGTTTCTGCAGCTCATTGCCAATGAGGATTTTGCCCCTGTGATGGAATGGATCATCGGCGTTCCCACCACCCTGTTTGTGGACAAGGAGGGAAAGCTGGTGGGCGACCCCATTGTGGGAGCAAACGTGGACGGCTATAAAAGCTTTGTGGAAACGTATCTGGAAGGACGGTAGGAGAGGGCCCTTGGAGAATGGGTTTTATCCGGCGGTTGACAAAGATTTCAGATCTTGTTAGAATGAAAAGAACGATGCGGCGTTAGAGAAAGAGAGCAAGAGGAGAACTTTATGGATAAAGTGGTGTTTTCAATTCTGGTGGACAATGTCTCCGGTGTGCTAAGCCGGATTTCCGGATTGTTCAGCAGACGGGGATATAATATTGACAGCCTGACCGTGGGCGTGACGGCAGACCCCCGGTTTTCCCGCATTACTGTGGTGACCAGGGGAGACGAGAGTATTCTGGAGCAGATCGAGAAGCAGCTCAATAAGCTGGTGGATGTGCTGGACATTAAGCGACTACAGCCGGAGACCTCCATCTGCCGGGAGCTGGTGCTGGTGAAGCTTAAGGCCGATGTGCATGAGCGGGAGGCGGTGTTTGCCATGGTCAATGTTTTCCGGGCCAAGGTGGTGGATGTGTCCCGGGAGTCCGTGATGGTGGAGCTCATCGGAAATCACAGCAAGATCAACGCCTTTATCGATCTTCTGGAGGGGTATGAGATTCTGGAGCTGGCCCGGACAGGGGTGACGGGGCTTTCCCGGGGAACCTTTGATGTGAAGATGTACGATGAGGAAGGGAATCTGGTGGATTACGGGTTCCAATAAGGATGAACTTTAGGCGATGAACCTTTAGGATATTACTATAAACAAATGGAGGAATGAAAAAATGGCAAAGATCTATTATCAGGAGGACTGCAACCTTTCTCTTCTGGAGGGAAAGACTATTGCGGTTATCGGCTATGGCAGCCAGGGACATGCCCATGCGTTAAACGCCAAGGAGTCCGGATGCCACGTGATTATCGGCCTGTATGAGGGCAGCAAGTCCTGGGCCAGAGCAGAAGCCCAGGGCTTTGAGGTATATACGGCTTCGGAGGCAGCCAAGAGGGCGGACATTATTATGATTCTTATCAATGATGAGCTGCAGGCCAATATGTATAAAAAGGATATTGAGCCCAACCTGGAGGAGGGCAATATGCTTATGTTTGCCCACGGCTTCAATATTCATTTCGGACAGATCGTGCCGCCCAAGAATGTGGATGTGACCATGATTGCCCCCAAGGGACCGGGACACACGGTGCGCAGCGAGTATCAGGCCGGCAAGGGCGTTCCCTGTCTGGTAGCCGTACATCAGGATGCCAGCGGCAAGGCTCTGGATGTGGCTCTGGCCTATGCGCTGGCTATCGGTGGCGCAAGGGCCGGTGTTCTGGAGACCACCTTCCGCACGGAGACGGAGACGGATCTGTTCGGCGAGCAGGTAGTGCTCTGCGGCGGTGTGTGCGCTCTGATGCAGGCAGGCTTTGAGACCCTGGTTGAGGCAGGCTATGACCCGAGAAACGCTTACTTTGAGTGCATCCACGAGATGAAGCTGATTGTGGATCTTATCTACCAGTCCGGCTTTGAGGGCATGCGCTATTCCATCTCCAACACGGCAGAGTACGGAGACTATGTGACCGGACCTAAGCTTATCACCGAGGAGACCAAGAAAACCATGAAGAAGATCTTGAAGGAGATCCAGGATGGTACCTTTGCCAAGGACTTCCTGCTGGATATGTCTCCCGCAGGCGGACAGGCCCATTTCAAGGCTATGCGCAAGCTGGCCTCTGAGCATCCCTCCGAGCAGGTGGGCAAGGAGATCCGCAAGCTTTACAGCTGGAACGGCGAGGATAAGCTTCTGGATAACTAAGCAGATACATGGATGAAATACCGGCGGACCTTTGCTTTTAATGATCCGCGGGGCAAGGAAAACAGGGGATTCCGAAGAAGCAGGATTTTTCGGAGCCCTGTTTTTTTGCTCACATACTAAGATAAAATTCACAAATAATAGAGTGTTTTTTGTGAAAAGAGTGATATTTTGCACAAAAAAGCGGATTTACTGTACTTTTCACAGGGGAAAACCCGGGGTAAAATAAGCTTGTAGCAAACCATATTTTATCAAGGAAAGGAAGGGATATCCATGAAAAAGATGATGGGTCTATTGTTAACGCTGACCATGGTTCTTGCGCTGGCTGCCTGCGGCAAAAGCGACGAGGGCAGCAATACAGAGCAGCAGCCGGCAGCAACCCAGGAGCCTGCGGCCAAGGAGCCGGAAAGCAAGCCGGAGGAGGCGCCGGAAGAGGCAGGAGAGAGCAATCCGGAGGACTTTAACTGGAAGGGCACCGGCAGTGTAACCGTTTACTCCGGCAGCGGATCCGATATCTCCGAGGACTACTTTGCAGCCTTTACGGAGCTGACCGGCGTGACCGTGGATGTGGTGTACGGCGGCGGCGGGGAGCTGCTCTCCCGGATTGCGGCGGAATCGGAAAATCCCCTCTGTGATGTGTTAATCGGCGCCACCTCTGACAATCTGACCCGGTACACAGAATATTTTGAGCCCTATAAGCTGGAATCCGTGAGCCCGGAGGTGCTGGGCCTTGAGACCCTGGAATCCGGCTACTGGACAGACGGTCCCGGGGGCAATGTGATGATTATGATGGTAAACACGGATCTTCTGGACGAGGCGGATTATCCCACCTCCTGGGCGGATTTGACAGACGAGAAGTATTTTGGACAGATTGCCTTTTCCGATCCGGCGTCCTCTTCCTCTGCCTATATTCACTTAAATTGTATGCTTCAGCTCTACGGCTGGGAGTTTGTGGAAAAGTTTTATCAAAACCTGGACGGGAAGATGATCAGCTCCTCCTCCACTGTGCCCAAGGTCTGTGCGGACGGAGAGTATGCCATTGCCCTGACCATTGAGAATTATGGCGCAGACTATACGGCCGCAGGCTCCAACATTAAGGTGATCTATCCGGAGGACGGCACCATGCGCACAGCCGGGGGCAGCGTGATTATTAAAAACTGCAAGAATCCCGAGAATGCCAAGCTGTTCTGTGAGTTTATGTATTCCAAGGCGGCCGCGGAGATTAATGTGTCCTACAACCGCCGCTGTGAGAGAACGGACGTGGAGCTGCCGGCCGGTCTGGCAAACTTCAACGAGATTTACTTCTTTGATTATGACTACGAGATGGCAGGCGATTCTGCTCCGATCCTCGAAAAGTGGAATGAGATTGTGATTAATAATTAGTACATTTGGGGGATACAGCGGAAAGACGCCGTGGTATCCCCCTGTTTCTTATGGGTGTCAGGAGGTGGAAGGCTATATGAGCTACGAAGTTCGAATTTGTGATGTGGTAAAAAAATACGGTGATTTTCATGCGGTGGACGGAGTATCCCTGGATATTCGGCAGGGAGAGTTTTTTACTCTGCTGGGGCCCTCGGGCTGCGGAAAAACCACTCTGCTGCGGATGATCGCAGGCTTTAACAAGATTGATCAGGGGGAGATCTATTTTGGGGATCGGCTGATCAACAATATCTCTGCCAATAAGCGGGACATTGGCATGGTGTTTCAGAACTATGCGGTATTTCCCCATATGACGGTGAGTGAGAATGTGGCCTATGGGTTGAAGGCCCGGAAAATCAGCAAGCCGGAGCGCACGCCCCGGGTGCTAAAGGCTCTGGAGAAGGTGCAGATCGAGAATCTGAAGGATCGCATGCCTGACGCCCTTTCCGGAGGGCAGCAGCAGCGGGTGGCTCTGGCCCGGGCCTTTGTCATTGAGCCGGGAATTCTTTTGATGGATGAGCCTCTGTCCAACCTGGATGCCAAGCTTCGGGTGCAGATGCGCAGTATGATTCGAAAGCTGCAGACCCAGCTTGGGGTGACCACCATCTATGTGACCCATGACCAGGAGGAGGCCTTGGCTATCTCGGATCGGATTGCGGTTATGAAGGACGGAAAGGTGATGCAGGTGGGCCGGCCGGAGGAGATTTACCGAAAACCCCAGAATCTCTTTGTAGCCAATTTTATTGGAAACTCCAACCAGATTCCCGGGGAGATGGTAGACTGTGCAAATAAGGTGGGTACCCTAAAGCTTGACAACGGAGCCAAATCCCGGATAAAGCTTCGGGAGGATTACACAGGGGAGGTCATTGTGGCCGTGCGACCGGAATACCTGTATTTTGCGGAGGAGGGGATTCCGGGAACCATTCAGCTTGCCACCTTTTTGGGAGATTTTGTCCTCTATGAGGTGGAGCTTCCCGGAGGACAGGTGATCAATGTCAACGAGTACGGAAATATGAGCCATATCCGCAAGATCGGAGACAAGGTGAAGGTGCGCTTTCAGGAGGAGTATATTTCCGTCTATAAAAATTCGGAGGAGGTTCTTTCATGCTGAGTAAGTTTCGATACCGGTTTTTAAACTTCTGGACCATCTCCACCCTGGTCCTCCTGGCTTTTTTTGCCCTGGCGCTGATTTATCCCCTGGGCTCTTTGTTTTTAAACAGCTTCAAGGACGGGGAAAACGGATTTACCCTCCAGAACTATATAACCTTTTTCACGAAAAAATATTATTATACGGCCCTGGGCCATTCTCTGTCTATCGGGATTATTTCCACCCTCATCTCCACCGGGTGCGGGGTGGCGCTGGCCTATGTGATGCACCGGTATAACGTGGTGCTAAAAGGGGCCTTAAAGATTCTCTTTATTATCTGCCTCATGTCCCCACCCTTTATCGGCGCTTATTCCTGGATTTTGCTCCTGGGCCGGAATGGCTTTATTACCGGGATTTTGGGAAAAATCGGGATTCAAATGCCAACCATCTACGGAAAGACGGGGATTGTGCTGGTGTTTTCCTTAAGCCTTTCCTGCTATGTATTCCGGTATGTGACCGCGGCCCTTCAGGGTATTGACCGGTCCTTAGAGGAGGCTGCGGAAAGCCTGGGGGCCAGCAAGATGCGCCGGCTGTTTACCATCTCCCTGCCGGTGGTGTTTCCCGCCATCTCCTCGGTGATGGTGATTGTGTTTATGCGCTCCCTGGCGGATTTTGGTACGCCCCTTCTCATTGGGGAGGGCTATAAGACCATGCCCGTGCTCATTTACAATGCCTACCTAAGCGAGATGGGAGGAGATGCCAAGATGGCCGGCGCGGTCAGCGTGGTAACGGTGCTGATTTCCTTAGGGATCCTGCTGCTGCAAAAGGCTTATATTGCCAGGCGAAATTACAAGATGTCAGGCCTTCGGCCGCCCCTGGAGGTAAAGCTTACCGGCTGGAAGCGGGCTCTGGTCTCCATTCCCTGTATGATCTGGGTATTTGTGGCCCTGCTGCCCCAGATAGCCATTATTGTCATGTCCTTTATCCGCACCAACGGTCCCATTTTTGTGGGGGGCTTTACCTTAAATAACTACCGGGAGGCCATTGAAAACTGCGGCTCCAGCATTGGCCACTCCTTTTTATATGCCACCATCGCCATTGTGTTTATTGTGATCTTTGGCATTATTACGGCCTATGTAAGCGTCCGCCGCCGGAAGCAGGGAGGCACCCTTTTGGATACCCTGGTTATGTTTCCCTACGTAATCCCTGGGGCGGTTATCGGCATCTGCTATATTGTATCCTTTAATCACAGGCCCATTCTGATCTGCGGCACGGCCATTGTGATTGTGTTGGCCTATGTGATCCGGAAACTGCCCAATACGGTGCGATCCTCTGTGGGAGTGCTGGAATCCATTGACCCGTCTCTGGAGGAGGCCTCCATCAGCCTGGGGGTACCGGCTATGAAAACCTTTTTTGTGATTACGGCCAGGCTGATGCTCTCCGGGGTGGCGGCCGGCGCGGTGTTAAGCTGGATCTCCTGTATGAATGAGCTGAGCTCCACCATGCTTTTATATAGCTCCACCACCATGACCATGCCCATTGCAGTCTACACCTATGTGTGCCGGGGAAATTATGGCATTGCGGCAGCCCTGGGCACCATTATGACCATTTCCATTCTGGCGGCTCTTTGCCTGGTGGCCCGATTAACCAGGAAAACCGGCGGAATTATTTGAAAGGGGGAATGTTTGATGAAGATCTACGATTTGCATACCCACTCCACCTACTCAGACGGCAGCGCCACGGTGGAGTATTTGATAGAAAAGGCCCGGGAGAAGGGTTATCATACCGGCGTGTCGGATCATCTGTTCTGCGACGGAAATGACACGGTGGCGGACATTGTCCATTATTTGGATGAGGTGAAGGCGTATGGAATTCCTGTGGGAGGAGAGGCTAATATTGGAGAGGAATTTCTCCTGCCGGATGTCCAGGTACAGCGGTTTGACTATCTCATTGCCTCGGTACATGCAGTGTATCCCCCGGACGGGCCCCTGAAGATCAACAAGTATTTTGCCATGCGCTGTGGCTTCTGTGATACCTGGCCCGGGTATGATAAAAGCCGGGGGGAGGAGTATTTAAGGCTGGCCTATGATCAGATGGCTGCCCACTTTGCCCGGTATCGGACGGAGATTCTGGGCCATGCCTGCGTCATGCCCTTTTATGACGATCTGCCCTATGAGTCGGCGGCGGTTGTGGACTGGGAACAGGATGTGGTGGCCCTCTGTAAAAAATATGGGATTGCCATGGAGATTTCCAGCCTGTGGCAGGAGCCCTATGAGCGGATGCTTCGGACGGCCAAGGAGGCAGGGATAAAGTTTAGCTTTGGCTCGGACTGTCATAAGCTTGAGCACGTGGGGAATCTTTCCTATTCCCTTCACATGGCAGAAAAGCTGGGACTTACGGATGCGGATCTCTTTATTCCATAAGATGAGAGGGGAGAAAAAAAAGCAGAAAGGCTATAAGCAGGAGCTGTTTTATGTGCTTTTAGCCGGAACCTTAGGAATCTGTCTGTTGACAGTGGCCCTGTTTTTGATGTATTTTTTACTGCGCACCGGCTTTCTTTTTGAACATACAGCTCTGAAACGGGATGCGGTCAAATATGTAAATCGGGCCGGGAGTGTTTACAGCGACATGCTTAAGCAGTATGAGGAGGCCATGGAGGAGCTTTCCACAGATGGGGCTTTGCTGGAAAAAATCAGAGAAGAGGGGATTTCTGAGAGCTCGGAGATGTACCGGCTGCTCTATGGGAGCCTGAGCCAGGCTGGCATTGCTTCTGTGGCCCACCTGGTTTCCCCTGAGGGAGACCAGGCGGTTTCCACAGGCTATAAGCTGTCTCCCTTTGACGGGGCCTGCTATGCGGGAATTCCCATGATTCTAAAGCATAATTCCGGGACCCTGATCCACACCAAGCGGTTTTTGAATACCAGCGGGGAGACGGTGGTGCTGGTCCTGGCCCATGAGCTGGTCCAGGAGGAGGAGCTTTTGGGATATCTCTATCTGGATATTACAGAGGCACAGATTGAGGCATTGTTTGCCTCGGATCCGGAGCTTCAAGTGGATGGACAGGAGGCCTATGTAAATTATATTGTATACAACTGGTATTACTATGTAGTCTACGATAAGAGCAGCCTGGGGAACATTCGGCAGGGCACCAATTATATTCAAAGAGAGTTTGCCGATGGGTTTAAGACGCAGGAACCTGTGGTGGAGATCTATGAGAGCAAGGGCACCAAATACTTGGTCTCCGGGAGCCTGGATCCTTCCGGACAGTTTGTGGTTCTCTGTGCCATATCCATGAATCTATTACAAAAAAATAATGAGCAAATGTTTATTGCAACCCTGGTCATCAGTGGGGTGATGCTGCTTATCTGCTTTCTCTTTGCACGAAAGATACAGAATTCCTTTATCGGCCCTATCCGAAGCATTATCCAAACCATGGAGCTTTTTGGAAAGGGAGATATGACGGCCCGCTGTGAGTTTGCCGCCAATAATGAGCTGGCCATGATTCGGGATCAGCTGAACCAGATGATACAAGAGGTGGATCAGGCCTTTGAAAATGCCAGGGAAAAGCAGGAGCGGCTCCTTTTGGCAGAGGATAATTTTCTAAAGGCCCAGATCAAGCCTCATTTTATCAACAATGTGCTGGAATCCATTCACTGGATGATTAAAATGGGAGAGGTGGACGCCGCCTGTGTGGCCCTTCGGAATCTGGGGAAAATGATGACAAAGCGGATGAATTATTATGCCTCCTCCCAGGAGAGCTTTCGGGAAAGCCTTAAGTTTACCAGTCAGTATATTGAGATTCAGCGGCTGTGCTATCTGGATCGCATCAAGGTGGAAATGGAAATCCCGGCAGATACCCTGGATATTCTGGTGCCCACATTTTTACTCCAGCCAGTGGTGGAGAATGCCATAATCCATGGTCTGGAGCCCAAGGTGGGACAGGGAACGCTGAAGGTTTGGGCTGTCCGGCAGGGGGAGGAGCTTTTGATTCAGGTGGAGGATGACGGGATCGGAATGGAGGAGGATGCGTTAAAGGCTCTTCTGAAAAAAGAAAAGAGGGGCCCGGGGATTGGCCTTTTCAATGTTCACCGGCGGCTCCAGCTGGCCTATGGGGAGAGCTATGGCCTTAAGGTCTGGTCTGCCCCGGGAAAGGGGACCAGGGTAGAGATGCAAATTCCCATAGGGCAGGAGGAAGAGCTGTAGAGGCGTAAGGAACGCTCCATGAGTTGCGGCTAACAGAAAGGGGGAACGCTAAGCGGTGTATTCCATTATGGTGGTAGAGGATAATTTCCCAGTGCGAAAGGGACTGATCCACAATATTAAGCTTCATCTCCCGGAGTTTCAGGTGGTGGGAGAGGCTTCCGACGGCTTAAGCGGAAAGGAGCTGGCGCTTTCCCTTCGCCCGGAGATTCTTTTGACAGATATTCGTCTCCCGGGAATCTCCGGGTTAAAGATGATCCGGGAAATTCGGGAGGTTTATACGCCCCAGGTGGTGGTGATTTCCGGCTACAGTGAATTTGAATACGCCAGAGAAGCCCTTTCCCTTGGGGTTTTGGCCTATCTGGTGAAGCCCATTGATGAGGAGGAGCTTAAGAGCACCCTAAAACATGCGGCTTCCTGTATTTGCAGCGCCCAAACTTTACAGGCGCCGGTTCCGCCCTGGCGTCCGGGACCCGCCGGGGAGCATGGAGGAAAGGGGGGCTCCATGCAGGCCTATTATGTGGAGCAGACGATCCGATACATCCATGCCCATTTTGCGGAAAATCTGGGACTCTCAGACATTGCAGAGGCATTGAATATCAGCGAGAGCTACCTGGGGAGGATTTTTAAGGAGCAGACCTCCTTTACCATTCATGAGTACCGGACCAATTACCGGATTGACCAGGCCGCCCGTATGCTGGCGGATCCCCGGTACAAGATTTATGAGGTGGCTAAGGGGGTGGGCATTGAAAATCCCCGGTATTTCAGCAACCTTTTTAAGCAGAATATGGGGGTTACGCCCATGGAATACCGGCGCGCCCTACTTTCCGGTCAGGTGGATTCTCCCTGACTTTTCGGCAGCCCTGTGAGGAGAGCTTTGGAACAGACGTTTGGAACAGGCCGTGAAAAACTTCTGGTTACTGTCTTGACAATCATTTGACAAAATGAGATAATACCAATACATATGAACAAAAGGAGGAGTCATTAGAGATGTCAACAAAAGCTTATTATCCGCTTAGTGAAATCGGCAAGGATAAGCCGGGATTTTCCAAGACCCGGGCCATTATTGAGGCTGCTTTTTATGGAAACAACGTGGTTAAGGTGAATACCCTGAAGGAAGCTTATGAATTAGCAAAGAATTCTCCGGGAACTGTTGTCACCGATATGCCGGTGTACAGAGGTGAGGAGTTTGGTCTTGAGAAGGACGCAAAGGTTCTTCTGTTCAACGACGGCGCTATCACCGGACGTTATGCAACCGCACGCCGCATTGCCGGCGAGCCGGGTGTGGATTGTGAGGCCCTGGACAAGATTGCCATGGACGCTGTATACAACAGCCGTTGGAAAACCATGTACCACGCAGAGGTGTATGTGGGACTGGATCCGGAGTTTATGGTAAAGGCTCATTTGATGCTGCCCGAGGGCGAGGAGAATATCCTGTACAACTGGATGCTGAACTTCCAGTATATGTCGGATGAGTATGTAAAGATGTATCGGGATTCCAAGCCTGTGGGAGACGGCAAGGAGGCAGATATTTTCATCTTCTCCGATCCCCAGTGGACACCGGTGGAGTATCCGGGCGTGAGCTTTGAGGCCTTAAGCGATCCGGCTAAAAAGACTCTGTGCTATTTCAATACCAACACCAACTGCGCCTGCATCCTGGGTATGCGGTACTTTGGTGAGCATAAGAAGGGAACCCTGACCATGGCTTGGGCCATTGCAAACCGCAACGGCTATGCTTCCTGCCACGGCGGACAGAAGGAGTACACCCTGTCTGACGGTTCCAAGTATGTGGCATCCGTGTTCGGTCTGTCCGGATCCGGAAAGTCTACCATTACCCATGCAAAGCATGGTGGAAAATATGGCGTTACCGTGCTTCATGACGATGCCTTTGTAATCAATACGGATACCTGTGCATCTATCGCTTTGGAGCCCACCTATTTTGATAAGACGGCCGACTATCCCACCGGCTGCCCGGACAACAAATATCTGCTCACTGCCCAGAACTGCTCTGCAACTCTGGATGACGAGGGCAAGATTCAGCTGGTAACCGAGGATATCCGCAACGGCAACGGACGTGCTATCAAATCCAAGCTTTGGTCCCCCAACCGTGTGGATCGCATTGATTCCCCGGTAAATTCCATTTTCTGGATTATGAAGGATCCCACCATTCCGCCGGTTGTGAAGCTTAAGGGCGCAGCTCTGGCTTCCGTAATGGGCGCAACCCTGGCTACCAAGAGATCCTCCGCAGAGAGACTGGCTCCCGGCGTGGATCCCAACAAGCTGGTGGTGGTTCCCTATGCAAATCCCTTCCGGACCTATCCCCTGGCTCACGACTATGAGAAGTTTAAGAAGCTGGTGGAGGAGAAAAATGTAGACTGCTACATTATCAACACCGGTGATTTCATGGGCAAGAAGGTACAGCCCAAGGATACGCTTGGGATTCTGGAGGCTATCGTGGAGAAGAGAGCAGACTTCAAGCAGTGGGGTCCCTTCTCTGACATTGAGATTCTGGAGTGGGAAGGCTTTGTACCGGATATGCAGGATCCGGAGTATGTGACACAGCTGAAGGCTCGTATGCAGGATCGTGTCAATGAGATCAAGGAGTTTGAGGTAGCCAAGGGTGGCTATGACAAGCTTCCGGACGAGGCGCTGGCCGCTATTGAGAAGGTTGTAAGCGAGCTGGGCTAATGGAATGACTTTGGTTTTCTAATATTGTGAAAAAGGCGTTCCCCTTCCTTTAACGGCGGGGAACGTCTTTTTTATGTGTTGGGGAGGGTTTCGGTCATTGACAGAGGAGAGAAAAGGAGGTATAATTTTTGTTGTAGCAATACTTTTTTTGAGCTATAAGAGAAATGTTGTGTAGGATGGGATTTGGAAAATGAAAAGTGTATATGATGAGTTGGATAATCTGAAACGAATGCTTTTGATGATTGCGTCTCATATGGGAAGCTCCTGCGAGGTGGTGCTTCACGATCTGACCAACGGATATGAGAGCACCATTGTGGAGATAGTCAACGGACATGTGACCTCCCGGAGAGTGGGAGACTGCGGGAGCAACCTGGGACTGGAGGTATTAAGGGGAAAGAGCAAATACGGAGACCGGTATAATTATATTACCCAGAATGCAGAGGGACGGATTCTTCGATCTTCCACCATGTATATACGGGATGACAAGGGGGAGGTCATTGGGGCGCTCTGTCTGAACTATGATATTACGGATCTCATGCTTGTAAATAAAACCGTGCAGGAATTTATCGGATTTTCCTTTGAGGAGATGGAAAAGACCGAGAAGGTGGACGAGTATTTTGTAAACAATGTGGGGGATTTGATCGCCAGATTTCTGGCGGAATGCCAGGCCATGATTGGAAAGCCGGTGGCGCTGATGTCCCGGGAGGATAAAATACGGGGCGTGGAGTTTTTGGATAAAAAGGGCGTGTTTTTGATCACCAAGGCCGGAGATAAGGTGTGCGAATACCTGAATATCTCCAAGCACACCCTGTATCAGTATTTGGATGTGGCCAGAAATAAAACAGAGAGGGAAGGAAAATAGGGAGAATGCGCCGGAGACGGCGCGTTTTTTTATCTGACAGAGAAGAGCAACAAAAAAATTTAGGTTATCTAAAAAATATTGACATCCCTTTGTTTCTATAGTAAGATAGGAGTGTAATAAAAATTATTGTGCGCACAAAAAAATTTTTGTTAATCCAAAAAAGAGGTGAGAGAATGTACATTGAAAATCGATTAGAGGAGCTGGGAATTAAGCTTCCCATTCCGGCTAAGCCTGTGGCGGAGTATGTGCCGGCCAAGCAGACGGGAAATCTGGTATTTGTGTCCGGACAGGATTGCAGACGGGATGGCACATTGCTGTATGAGGGAAAGGTTGGAAAAGAGGTTACCCCAGAGCAGGGAGCTGAGGCGGCCCGTCAGGCCATGATCAATGCCATTGCAGTGCTGAAAATGCATGTGGGGGATCTGGACCGGGTAAAGCAGATTGTGAAGGTGCTGGGATTTGTAAACTCTGCAGACGGGTTTGTACAGCAGCCCATGGTGATCAACGGGGCATCCCGGCTTTTGGTGGAGGTGTTTGGGGAAAACGGAAAGCACAGCAGAAGCGCTATTTCAGCCAATGAGCTGCCCTTTAACACCCCTGTGGAGATTGAGCTGATTGCAGAGGTAGCGTGAGGATACAGAGGAGAAGGAGAACAGGTATGGATTTTATGACAATCGTTATTTTTCTGGCCATTATTTTGTCAACCCTGTTGATGATTGTAGGGCCCTTGCTGGAGCTTAAGGGAAAGATTTTTTTCCTGGAGAATAAGCATCCCTTAAAGACAAAAGGACGTTATGGTATGGGGATTATGGTTGTGGGAGCGCTGATGTTTATCGGGGGCTGTGTGGGAAGAAGCTGGCTTTCCAGCAGCGCGGTGACCCCTCTGGTGCTGGGCGGCTATGCCGTTTGGTTTGCAGGCGGATTTGTCAGTGTGATCCGCAATGAGGGAATCAAGGCGCTGGAAAGCGGAAAGGAGGAGTGATCCATGGCGATTTCAGCAGTAGATATGATTATTTTAGTGGCCTATTTGATCCTGACCCTATTTATAGGCTGGTATGTGTCCAAGAAGATTACAGGATTCGACGATTTTGCCGTGGGGGGACGCTCCTTTGGGCCCTTTGTGCTGGCGGCCACCTTTGGCGCCACCAATTTTTCCACCTGGAGTATGGTGGGAAAGCCGGGAGTTGTATACAATGCCGGGATTTCCGTGTCCTGGATTGCCTTAAATGCCTGCGCCTGTGTGCTGGCGGCGGTGGTGTTTGTGCCCATTTACCGGAAGCTTCGCTATACCACCATGTCGGAGATCTTTGAGGATCGGTACGACGGAAAGGTGCGGGGCCTGATCAGCGTTATCTGGGTCATTGCCGACACCATGAACCGCTTCGGTGTGACCACCTATGCGGCGGCGGTGATTGTGAGCATGCTCTTTGGGGTGAATCTCCAGGTGATTATCATTGCCACGGCGGTGATTGTGCTGATTTATACCTATCTGGGAGGACTGAAATCCGTGGTTATCACCGATGTGATTCAGTTTGTTCTGATGTGGATCGGGCTGTTTATCGGGGCCATCTTTATCTTCCGTCAGTTTAACGGCTGGGACGGGCTGATGATGAGCCTGCCGGAGGGAATGATGGACTGGGTGCCGGCGGCTGACAACGGAAACGGCTGGCCCTGGATCTTAGCCATGACCTTGCTTGGCTTCCCCTATTTTATTACCAGCCAGTTTGTTATGCAGAGAGGCCTGGGGGCGAAAACCGTCAATGTGGCCAGATGGGGGATTTTGCTTGCCGGATTAATCGCCATTCCCATGGCCATTATGGAGATTCTGCCGGGGCTGGCAGCTAAGACCATGCTGGATGCCGCAGAGGTGGGGGCTATGAGCCCGGACATGGTGGGACCTGCTATTTATATGAAGCTTCTCCCTCCGGGACTTTTGGGTGTATTTTTCTCTGCGTTGATTGCGGCGGGCTTTTCCACAGCGGATTCGGCGCTCTGCGCCTCCTCCACCCTGATAACGGAGGACTTTTACCGGAAGTTCCGCCCGGATGAGAAGCCGGAGAAATATTTGCGGGTGACCCGGATTGTGACCATTGTTATGGCTGTGCTGGGAACCTGCTGGGCTCTTCTGGTTCCGGTTTTCGGCGGCGCCCTGGATGCCATTTTGAATGTGATTTCCATTACGGATATGCCTATTTTTGTCATGGTAATTCTGGCAGTATTCTATAAGAAAATGAATGCGATGGGAGCCCTGTCTGGTATTGTGGCAGGTACCCTATGCGGCACCGTGGCTTCTGTCACAGGAGCCGGAGGCATTCAGGGACTGGCGGCCACCACAGCAGCCAGCACGCTGGGCTCTCTTATCGTAGGCGTGGCCGTATCCCTTTTCCTCAGGAGAGGCAAGGAGGAGGAGAGCCGGCTGGAGAAATTTTTTGCCAGGATTGCAGAGGGAGAATAGAGAGGAAGAAATGGGGGAGACGGGATGCAGGTGAATTTGGGAATTCTTGGAGCGGGAGATTTTGGCCGGATGCATATAGAGGCATTGAAGCAGAATCCGGAGGTGCAGATAACGGCTGTCTGCTCCCGTACAGAGGAAAAGGTAAGGAAGGTGTGCAGGGAGTATGAGCTCCCTGCCTGGTACACGGATGTGGATGCGTTTCTCAGGGATCCAAAGCTGGACGGGGTGATCATTGCCACCGGGGAGGATACCCATTATCCCTTTACACAAAAGGCTGTGGAGCAGGGAAAGCATGTTTTGTTGGAAAAGCCGGTCTGTCTTACCCGGGAGGATGGGGAGAAGCTTCTTAGCCTGGACAGAGATTCCTCCACGGTGATTCTCCCGGGGCATATTCTCCGCTATGACAGCGCCTACCACCAGGCAAAGGAGGCCCTGGGGGAGAGCCGGGCCGGGGAGATCCAGTCCATACGGGTGAAGCGGAATGTGCCCATAGAGCGATTCTCCCTTCATTCCCGGACCCATCCTGTTTTCATGGCTCTGGCCCATGATATTGACATTTTGCTCTGGCTGACGGGCTCCCGGTGTAAGAGGGTGTTTGCCATGGAAAAGAAAACAAGACCGGAATTTACCAACCCGGATATTGTGTTTGCCGTGGCGGAGCTGGAAAACGGAGTGCTGTGCAGCCTGGAGACCCAGTGGCGTCTGCCCAATGAATACGGGAAATACCTGGATACGGAGCTGGAGGTAATGACCTCCCAGGGAACTCTGAAGCTGCAGACTCCGGGAAATGCATTGGAGACCATGTTTCACGGATGCCAGACCGGCTATGATGTGACTCTTTGGCCCAGGGTCTGCGGAAAAATGACGGGAGCTCTGGTCAATGAGGAGCAGCATTTTGTGGATCTGATTTTGGGCAGATGCAAACAGCCTGTGGTAACGGTGGAGGAGGCTGTCCTTGGAGTAGAAATGGCCCGGATGCTCATAGAATCCTGTGAGTCGGGAATACCTGTATATCGGAAGGAGGAGTAAGCTTGAAGCTTTTGGAGGATATTTATCTGGTAGGAAGCGGGGAATTTTCCATTTCCGATGCCTATGACTGTCATGTGTATCTGATTGACGGCGGGGAGGATGCCGCTTTGATTGACTGCGGGGTGGGCAGAAGTCCCGAGAGAATCTGCCGGAATGTGGAGGAGCATGTTCCTCTGGAGCGGGTGAGCAGGATCCTCCTCACCCATCTCCATGCAGATCACTGCGGCGGCGCCTCTTATTTTCAGGAGCGGGGCATGGGAGTCTGGGCGCCCGAAAAGGAGGTGGAGGCCATAAAAAATCGGCCCGAGGAAGCCCTGGAGGCTTTCCGGCTTGCAAAAAACGGGGGCTGCTACCCGGAGGATTATGCGTTTCCCTTTATCCGGGAGGATGGACAGATAACAGACGGACAGAAAATCCGGGTGGGCCGGTATACTCTGGAGGCCATGCATCTTCGGGGACACAGCGAGGGACTTTTGGTCTATTTGCTGGATACGGGAAAGAGAAGGATTCTCTTTTCCTCTGATTATGTGTTTTATAATGGGTGTATCGGGCTTTTGAACTGTCCGGGATCGGAGCTTTCCGGTTTTCGAAGAGATATTGGCCGGCTTGCAGGATTGGGGGTGGATGTCCTGCTGCCGGGACATCGGATGCTGGCCCTGGACGGGGGACAGAGCCATATTGACAGGGCGGCGGAGCATCTGTCCAAGGCCTTTGTGCCCCCGACCTTTTAAGGAGGGGAAACTTATGGAGCGGATAGAAGAGAAGATGGTAGAAATGCTCTCCGGCCTTCTTGCCATTCCCAGTATAAATCCGGGAGACGATCCCTGGGAGGGCTCGGATTTTTATGGGGAGGGCCCTTATGTGGAGCATGTGGAGAGGCTGGGAATCGAGCTGGGGTATTCGGTCAGGAGACAGGAGGTCCTTCCCGGCAGGCCCAATCTGATCCTGTCCACAGGTCCCAAAAGGGCCGGGGAGGGGAGTTTGCTCTTTCAGACCCACAGCGATGTGGTGGAGCCAGGGAATATGGCACAGCCCTTTCGGGCCCGGGTGGAGAAGGGAAGGATTTACGGAAGGGGCAGCTGCGATGCCAAGGGGCAGCTCTGCGCCATGCTGTTTGGCATAGAGCTTGCCAGGGAGGCTGTGGGAGAGCTTCCCAGGGAAATCCTTATGGCTCTTTGCTGTGACGAGGAGCATAAGCACCGGGGGGTGGACGCCTTTGTCACGGATGCCCCAAAGATTTACGCGGCCGTTGTGGGAGAGCCCACAGAGCTTTGCCTGGCGGCCGGATGCAAGGGGAGCATTCGCTTTGTGATCCGCACCACTGGGGTGACGGCCCACACCTCCCGTCCGGAGGCAGGGAAAAACGCCATTTATCTCATGGCGAAAGTGATTTCCAACCTGGAGCAGACGGGAGTGCCGTATATGGGGGGAAGGACGGATGAGCTCTGTGGAAGGGCTTCCCTGGCTGTCTCTCTCATCCAGGGAGGAAGCTGTGTCAATGCAGTGCCGGACGCCTGTGCCATCCATGTGGACGTGAGGCTGGTTCCGGGAATGGCCTGGAGGGAGGCCTACGAGGATGTGAAAAGGATTGCCCGGCTGGGGCTTTCAGAGGAAGAGATAGAACATGTGTTCTTTGAAGAGCCCTATCTTGTGGATCCCTCTTACCGGTCCCGGAAAGCTCCGGTGATAGAGGAGGCCATGGGGGAGGCCCTGCGGAAAAATCATCTTAGGGATACCCTGGGCGGGGTATCCTTCGGCTGTGACGCCAGCAAGCTTGCCCGGTTGGATGTGCCTGTCTATATTTTTGGACCCGGGAGTATCCGGCAGGCCCACACGGAGGAGGAATTTATTTCTGTGGACGAGCTTTGTCAGGCAGCCTGTGTGTACAGAGATTTTATTTTAAATCTGGAATAAAAAGGGGGAAGGAATGTGAAGGAGCTGGAAAGGCTGGCAGAGAGAATGGAAAATGCCTGTGGGGTCTGTTATCTGGACACGGCGGCCATGTCCCTGCTGCCGGAGGAGGTTCGGCAGGCGGTCATGGATTTTCATGTCAGGCGGCAGGAGAAGGGGCCGGATTTTGGAGCTTACTGGGAGGAGGTCCGGAAGCTTAGGAATCTTGTGGCAGAAAGAATCCATGGGAAGGAAGAGGAAATCCTGTTTTTACAGAATACCTCCATGGCCATGAACCTGGCTGCTGCCGCTTTGCCCCTTGAGAAGGGGGACAATGTTCTCATTACGGATATGGAATTTCCCTCCAACGCCTATCCCTGGATGAATCTGGAGAGCCGGGGAATTGAGGTGCGCATGGTGAAAAGTCCCGAGGGGTGCTTTAGGCGGAAGGATTTTGAAGCCTTTTGCGATGCCCATACCAGGGCTATCAGTGTGAGCTGGGTCATTGCGGCCAACGGAGCGGTGACGGATATAGAGGGACTCAGTGCCTTATGCCGGGAGCGGGGCTATTTCTTTGTGGTGGATGCCATCCAGGGCTTGGGAGCCCTTCCTCTGGATGTGAGCCGGATTTCTGTGGATATTTTGGGATGCGGATTTTTTAAGTGGCTTATGGGGCCGGACGGACTGGCCTTTGCCTACATCAATCAGGATATTCTTCCAAGGCTGAAGATTCCCTATATGGGATGGGCCGGGATGGAGGATCCCTTTGACTACAGCCGATACCGCTTTGCGCCGGCGCAGGAAGCCCGGCGCTTTGAGACGGGGAACATGAATTTTTCTGCTGTCTATGGGGCGGTAAGGGCTATGGAGCTTACCAAAGGCATGGAGGAAGAGATCTCCCGGCAAACCCTGGGACTAACGGCCTATCTCCGGGAAAATCTCCGGACGATTCCCGGCATCCGCCTGCTTACGCCTAACCAGAAGGAAAAAAGCGGTATTACCCTTTTTGCCTGTAAAAGAGGGGAGGAATTGTACCGTCTTTTGCGAAGCCGGGGATTTGTGGTAAATTACCGGAACGGAATCCGGGTATCCACGTTTTTTTACAATACCAGAGAGCAGATAGACGGATTTTTGGATATTTGTTCCGGTTTTCTAAAGACCTCATAGGAGCGGCTTTTCCTTGCTTTTCAGCCAGAGCAATCAGGAGGCGAGTCATAGGCGCGCTCCTGATTGCTTTGTTTTACTTGACAATATCGAATATCGATAATATAATGGAAGCAGAATTATCGATATTCGATATGAGGAGGCGATCAGGATGCCCAGGGCAAGGTTTCAGACATTGACAGAGCAGATGTATTATGTACTGCTCTGCCTTCATGAGGAGTGCTGCGGCATGGATATTATGGAGAAGGTCCGGGCTATAACCGGTGAGCGGGTCTGTGTAGGAGCCGGCACTCTCTATAATCTGCTGGATCAGTTTCTCTCTGCAGAAATGATTCGGGAGACCAAGGTCCAGGGACGCAGGAGAAGCTATCTTCTCACAGATAAGGGGAAGGAGCTTTTGGAGACGGAATATGGCCGTCTGCTTTGCCAGGCGGAGGATTATCGCCGGATTTTTCAGGGGGAGGGAAGGACATGAGGGGGAAAAAGCATCGCTATGAGCTGTTTAATTTCTATGATTTTACGGATATAGAGGGGCATTTGGAGAAAATGGCGGCAAAGGGCTGGCTCCTTGAGAAGCTTAGCCCCTGGGGCTGGAGATACCAAAGGATAGAGCCCGCCAGGTGGACCTTCTGCGTCACCTATTATCCCCATGCCTCCCTGTTTGATCCGGGACCCTCAGAGGCCCAGAAAACCTTGTGGGATTTTTGCCGGCAGGACGGCTGGAAGCTTGCGGCCTCCAATGCCCAGATGCAGATCTTTTACAATGAGGAAGAGAATCCCTGTCCCATTGAGACGGATGCCCTGCTGCAGCTTGAGAATATTCACAAAACCATGAAGAAAAGTTTGTTTCCCGCTTATATCCTTCTGCTGCTGTGCTGTGTTTTTCAAATATTTCTCATTTCAGAAAGCCTGCGGAGAGATCCCATAGAGCTTTTGTCCAACAGCTCCTCCCTATTTTCCGGGATGTGTTTGATCCTGTGTGCGGTCCTGTGTGTAAAGAGCCTGGGAGAATATACCATTTGGCATAGACGGGCGGTGCGGCGGGCCCGGGAGACAGGCACCTTTCTTCCGATTCACAGCCATCGCTGCTTTGATAGGGGGATTTTCTTTCTGGTCCTGGGCGGAGGATTCCTGTGGCTTTTGTCAATGCTCCGGGATGGGCTGGAGCTTTTTGCGGCTTTTGGCATTGGATATGCAGGGATTCTTATATTTCTGGTAAATGCAGTCATAAATATCCTGAAAAGAAAAAAGGTGTCCTCAGGGTTGAACCGGACGCTTACCATCATTTTTTGTCTGGTAATCGCCTTTTTGATGCAGGCAGTTTTTGTCAGAATTGTGCTTTCTATGGATATAGACTGGCAGTTTACCGGAAGGTTTGCAAACACCTATGAATACAATGGGGAGACCTTTTTGGCCTTCCACGAATATCTGCCTCTCACGATAGAGGATCTGACCCGGGAAGAATATGAGGACTATATCTATCAGCATACAGAGAGAAGCTCCTTTTTGTGTTCCCAGCTGGAGGCCGGCCAGCATCCCCAGGGGTACCGGCGGGATGGTGTGGAGCTTTATTACCGGATTACCTTTGTCCGCCTTCCGTTCCTGTATGATTTTTGCCAAAAAGAAATTATAAAGAGCTATGAGCTCCATGAGCCGATTTTGGAGCCTGGGGAGAAGAAAGAGGAAAGCGTGGAGTTTTGGAGGCATTTGGAGGCTGTGGATCCGAAAATCTGGAAAGCGGACAAGGCATATCGGCTGTATCTGGGGGAGGAAGGGCTGCAGCAGTATTTGGTTTATTATGCGGACCATCTGGTGGAGATTCGCTTTGGATGGGAGCCAAAGGAGGAGCAGCTGGAGATAGCCGGGGCAATTTTGGAGCAGCTGGGAAAGTAGAGAAGCCGTAGATCGCCTGCCGTAAAAAGCAACGAGGGCAGAGCTTCGAAAAACCTGTAAAATTTGTCAGCAGAGAATCCATAATTCCGTATTGAAAAATCAATTCATATGGGTTATAATAATGCCTATAGAAAAGTTGTAGATTCCTGGGATGTTCGATAACTCCGTTTATTTTGAACCTACATTTACGTTTATGGGATTCCTATATCGCAGGCTGGATGCCAGGCCTCCGTTTGCAGTGGAAGGCAGTAAGGTCTGTTGCGGTTACCCACCTAGCTCCAGGCTAGGCGTCAAAATAACGGAAACGGCATTTTGGGTTTACAAAAGAAAAAAAGCATCTGTTCGCAGATGCTTTTTTAATGATCATGGGATGGGAAAGGAAGCGGATATGAATCAGGAGATGAGGCAGAAGCTTATCTGGCTGCTAGGGGGCATAGTTTTGCTGGGCATCCTTCTGCTTGTGGGAAATGACAGAGCCGGCAAAAGAGAAGAGCCTCAGGAAGAGCAGGGGCAGGAGGCGCAGCCGGGGGAGCCGCCTCAGGCTCAGGTGGAGCCAAAGCCCATACCGGTGCCGGAATTTAACGGAAATATCCGGGTGCTTTTAAAGACCAACCAGTATGAGGGGATTTTTCATGAGGCCGTGGAAATTCTGGATGGTGAGAAAACCTTTCGCTTCCAAAGGGAGGGAGATACATATTATGTTAATGAGGAGGCTTTGGGGGAGGAGGATTTTCCCATAAGGCTGGAAGCCGGGGAGAGCAGGCTTACGGTGGCTTCCCTGGAGAGAGCCTGCGGAAACCCGGCCCTGGAGGGGAGCCTGGAAATTTACGGAACCGGGGAGGGCTTTGTGCTTGTGAATGAGCTGCCCCTGGAATGTTATCTGAAATATGTGGTTCCCAGTGAAATGCCGGCCTCCTATGAGCTGGAGGCCTTAAAGGCCCAGGCCGTCTGTGCCAGGACCTATGCCTGTATGCAGATGGCTACCTATGCATACCCGGATTATCTGGCCCATGTGGATGACAGCGTCAGCTACCAGGTATATCAAAATCTGGATGCGGCGGATCGATCCAACCAGGCGGTGGCAGAGACAGAAGGGCAGGTAATGACCTATGAGGGGCAGATTATTCATGCCTATTATTTTTCCACCTCCTGGGGACATACCAGCAATGAAAATGTGTGGTGGGAGGGAGATTCTTCCCAGACTCCTTATCTTCTGGAAAAAAATGTAAATTCTTCCGGAGAGAGCCTGGACTTGTCCACAGAGGAGGCCTTTGAGGCGTTTCTGGATGCGGCGGATGACACCTGCTATGACAGCGGGATTCGCTGGTACCGCTGGCAGACCTATATTGATGTGGACACTCTGTCAGAGCATCTGAACGCAGAGCTTATGACCCGCTACAAGGCAAATCCGGAGGCCATTTTAAATATCCGGGCAGGAAAATTTGTCAGTGCCCCGGTGACCAGCGTGGGAACCATTGAGGAGATCACGGTGCTGGAGCGGGGAGCCGGCGGGGTTTTGCAGAAGATTCAGGTAAAGGGAAGCCGGCGGACCGTGCAGATTATGACAGAATATAATATCCGGGCCCTTCTCAATGTGAACGGGGAAACCATTCACCTTGGGGACGGTAGCGAGAGTAAGGGGGGAGCCCTGCTTCCCAGCGGTTACTTTGCCATTCATCCCGAGTATGAGGACGAGAAGCTTTTGGGCTTTACCATAAAGGGAGGCGGCCTGGGCCACGGAGTGGGCATGAGCCAAAACGGAGCCAACCAGATGGCCAGGGAGGGAAAGAGCTTTGAGGAGATTCTGAAGTTTTTTTATACAGGGGTTGATTTGACAGGCGTTTCTGCGTTATACTAATCTTTATATACCATGGAGAGCCTGACAGGGCCCATGGGAGGGTGAGAAGTGGGAGGATGAAATGCTCTCTACGCTGATAAAGTATATACGGGGCTTTTTAAAGGAAATGAACCGGGATCATGTGAGTGCCTATGCGGCTCAGGCCGCTTATTTTACCATGCTCTCCTTTATTCCCTTTGTGCTTCTTTTATTGACCCTGCTGCAATATACGGCATTGACCAAGGAGGATCTGTATGTGGTGGCCCAGACCATTCTGCCGGATACCCTGGATCGGTTTGTCCTGGGAATCGTGGATGAGGTGTATGAGCGGGGGGCTCTGGCCATTTCCCTCTCCGCTGTTGTGGCGGCCTGGTCGGCGGGAAAGGCATTTCTGTCTCTGATGCGGGGAATGAATGTGATATACGATGTGGAGGAGCACCGGAATTATCTGGTGCTGCGCCTTCGGGCCACGGTGTATACCCTGCTGTTTGTGGTGGCCATTATTGTGTCTCTGGTGCTTCTGGTATTTGGAAACAGCATTCACCATTTGATTTTGCGGTATATCCCCATTCTGGGAGTGGTGACAGGGGCCATTATCGGGCTGAAAAACTTTATTACCCTGGGGGGCTTTACCTGCTTTTTCGTGGTTCTCTACCGCTTTGTGCCCAACCGGAAGGCTACCCTTCTAAGCCAGGTGCCGGGGGCAGCCTTTACGGCCATTGGCTGGTATTTATTTTCCACCGGTTTTTCGCTCTATATTGACATGTCCGATGGCTTCTCTAATATGTACGGCAGCCTGACCACTATTATTCTGGTCATGCTGTGGCTGTATTTCTGCATGTATATTATGCTTATTGGAGCAGAGATGAATGCCTACTTTGAGGATCAGTTCTATCAGCTGCGGGAGTACCGGAAGATCGTGAAGCAGGGAGAGGGAAAGTAAGAGTTCCCAACAGATACGGGCAGGATAAGGCAAGAGCAGAACAGGATACAGACAGGATAAGACAAAAGCAGAAAAGGATACAGACAGGATAAGACAAAAGCAAAACAGGATACAGACAGGATAAGATACAGAGTCAGGATAAAAGCAGCGGCTTTGGAGGTTTCTGTATGACACAAAATCAAGATATGACAAGGGGGAAGCCTTTGGGGCTTCTGTTTTTCTTTGCCCTGCCCCTTATGTTTGGAAATGTTTTCCAGCAGCTCTACACGGTGGTGGACACAGCCATTGTGGGACAGGGCGTGGGAATGGATGCCCTGGCAGCTCTGGGAAGTGTGGACTGGCTGAACTGGATGTTTCTGGGCATTGCCCAGGGCTTTACCCAGGGCTTTGCGGTGCTGGTTTCGCAGAAATACGGAGAAAAAGATCTGGAGGGAATGAAGAAGGTGGCCGGAATATCCGCCAAGCTTTCCCTTTGGATTGCACTGGGCGTGACAGGTCTGGGACAGCTGAGCCTGCCCCTCTTACTCCTGCTTTTGCGGGTTCCGGAGGAGCTTAGGGGACTGGCCATTCTCTATATGCGCATTCTGCTGGCAGGCTTTCCGGCGGTAATGTTTTTCAACTACTGTTCCTCCGTCCTGCGGGCTGTGGGGGACAGCAGGACGCCGCTGCAGGCTATGGTGACAGCTGCTCTCACCAATATGGTGCTGGACTGGATCGTGGTATTTGTGTTTGGCTGGGGCATTGCAGGGGCGGCAGGAGCCACGGTGTTTTCCCAGTGCTTTTCCGGATTTTTGTGTGCCCGGAAGATTTACCGCACGCCGGAGCTGCATTTTGGCGGAGAGCAGCTGCGAGGAGAGCCTGTGCTGCAGAGAAATCTTATGGGCATGGGAACCCCGGTGGCTGCCAAGAATATTATGATTTCCCTGGGCGGCATGGTGCTCCAGACCATTGTCAACGGCTTTGGCATGAGCTTTATCGCAGGCTTTACGGCCACCAACAAGCTCTATGGTCTTTTGGAGACGGCGGCCGTTTCCTATGGGTATGCGGTTACCACCTATGTGGGGCAGAACTATGGGGCCGCTAAGATCCGGCGAATTCAAAAAGGTGTGCGAGCCGCCGTGTATTTGTCACTGGGGACCTCTGTGGTCATCGCTGCGGTCATGCTTTTGTTTGGCCGGGAGATCACGGGAATTTTTATTTCCTCAGACGTGCCGGAGGTTGCGGCGGCCGCCACGGACACAGCCTGCCTTTATCTCTATGTTATGAGTGTCTGTCTGCCCATTTTGTATATTCTCCATGTGTACCTGGCAGCGCTCCAGGGCATGGGGCATACCATGCTGGCCATGGTGGCCGGTCTTATCGAGTTTGGCCTGCGGGTGGGAGTGTCGCTGGTGGTGGGCGTGACCGGATATACCACGGGGATTTTCGGGGCGGAGGTGGCTGCCTGGACAGGGTCTGTGGTGTTTTTGGTGCCCTGGTATTATCGGAAGGTGCGGGAGGCCGGGAAGGCGTCTTTGCCATAATGAAAATTTCCTTGACATTCCTGCATTTTATGTTAGAATAGGTTTTGATATTGAGAAATGCAGTGAAAGTGTCAGTAGATAATTATCATTCCGTCAGAGAGAGGCTGTCACCGGCTGAGAGCAGCCTTCGGTTCCGGTATTTATTGAATTTCCCACTGGAGCAGCACCGCTGAAACAGAGAAAAACAGTAGGCGGTGACGGCGCCTGCCCGTTACGCAGAAGCTTAAGAGTCTGTCCGGCTACGGACAGGAATAAGGGTGGTACCGCGAACACAAGCTTCGTCCCTTTTTGGGGCGGGGCTTTTTATTTTGTGGGAAAGTTCCGCGAGATCAAATTTTCTACAGACATAAAAAGAGGAGAGTAGCCATGAAAGAAAAATTGCAGAAAATTCGGGAAGAGGCCATGGCCCAGATTCGGGCGGCCGGCGATCTGTCCAAGCTTAACGAGGTGCGGGTCAGTGTGCTGGGAAAGAAGGGAGAACTGACCAGTGTACTCAAGAGCATGAAGGATGTGGCCGCAGAGGAGCGGCCCAAGGTGGGCCAGATGGTCAATGATGTGCGCAGTGAGATTGAGAACATGCTGGAGGAGGCCAAGAACGCCATGGAGGCGGCCCTTCGGGAGGCCAAATTAAAGGCAGAGGTTCTTGACGTGACGCTGCCGGCCAAGAAAAACAATGTGGGACATCGGCATCCAAACACCATTGCCCTGGAGGAGGTGGAGCGGATCTTCATCGGCATGGGCTATGAGGTGGTGGAAGGCCCGGAGGTGGAATACCAGGATTACAACTTCACCAAGCTTAATATTCCCGAGGGACATCCGGCCCGGGACGAGCAGGACACCTTCTTTATCAACAGCCAGATCTGTCTGCGCTCTCAGACCTCCCCGGTACAGGCACGGACCATGGAAAAAGGAAAGCTTCCTATTCGTATGATTGCCCCGGGACGGGTTTTCCGTTCGGATGAGGTGGATGCCACCCATTCCCCCTCCTTCCATCAGATTGAGGGACTGGTTATTGATAAAAACATTACCTTTGCGGATTTAAAGGGGACGTTAGAGGAATTTGCCAGAGAGCTCTTTGGGGAGAATACCAGGACAAAATTCCGGCCCCATCACTTCCCCTTCACGGAGCCCAGCGCAGAGGTGGATGTGAGCTGCTTTAAGTGCGGTGGCAAGGGCTGCCGGTTCTGCAAGGGCAGCGGCTGGATTGAGATTCTGGGCTGCGGCATGGTGCATCCCCATGTGCTGGAGATGTGCGGCATTGATCCAAAGGAATACACGGGCTTTGCCTTTGGAGTGGGCCTGGAGCGGATTGCCCTGCTGAAATATGAGATTGACGATATGCGCCTGCTGTATGAGAATGACACCCGGTTTTTAAAGCAATTCTAAGGAGCCGGAAAACAGATAGAGTCCAGAAAGCCCACTTTGAAAGGGCGGGTGGCTCTGTGTAAATTTAGGAAAGGAATTGGAAAATTATGGAAACTTCTTTGTCATGGATTAAAGCATATGTGCCGGATTTCCAGGTGACGGCACAGGAATATACGGATGCCATGACCTTGTCCGGCACAAAGGTGGAAGGCTACCAAAGGCTGGATGAGGATTTGGATAAGATTGTTATCGGACAGATTTTAAAGATTGAGCGGCACCCGGATGCAGATAAGCTGGTAGTATGTCAGGTGGATATTGGGGAGGATGCGCCCATTCAGATTGTGACAGGGGCTCCCAATGTGGAGGAAGGTCAGAAGGTGCCGGTGGTGCTGGACGGCGGCCGGGTGGCCGGAGGCCACGACGGTAAAATGACCCCGGGAGGAATTCCCATTAAGACGGGAAAGCTTCGGGGTGTGGAGTCTCATGGCATGATGTGCTCTATTGAGGAGCTGGGACAGACCCGGGAGCTCTTTCCCGAGGCGCCGGAGAACGGCATTTATATTTTCCCGGAGGACGTGACGGTGGGAGAGAGCGCCATTCACGCGCTGGGATTGGACGATGTGATCTTTGAATATGAAATCACCTCCAACCGGGTGGACTGCTACAGTGTGATTGGCATTGCAAGAGAGGCTGCTGCCACGTTTGGCAAAAAATTTGTGCCTCCTGTGGTGAAGGTACAGGGCTCCGGCGGAGACGTAAACGATTACATTCAGGTGGACGTAAAGGATGTGGATCTGTGCCCCCGGTACTGCGCCCGGGTGGTAAAGAACATTAAGCTTGCCCCCTCTCCCAAGTGGATGCAGCGGCGGCTGGCGGTCAATGGCATTCGTCCCATTAACAATATTGTGGATATTACCAATTATGTTATGGAGGAATACGGACAGCCCATGCATGCTTACGATCTGGATACCATTGGGGGAAAACAGATTTTGGTGCGCCGGGCGGAAAAGGATGAAAAATTTGTAACCCTGGACGGACAGGAGCGGACCATGGATGATTCTGTGCTGATGATCTGCGACGGGGAGAAGGCCATCGGCGTGGCCGGTATTATGGGCGGGGAGAATTCCATGATTACGGACAGCGTAAAGACCATGCTCTTTGAGGCCGCCTGCTTTGACGGCACCAATATTCGTCTTTCCGCCAAAAAAATAGGCCTTCGGACCGATGCCTCCGGAAAGTTTGAAAAGGGTCTTGACCCCAACAATGCCATGGAAGCCATAAACCGGGCCTGCCAGCTGGTGGAGGAGCTGGGAGCCGGCGAGGTGGTGGACGGCGTGGTGGATGTGTATCCCGGTGTCCGCAAGCCGGTGCAGGTGCCCTTTGAGCCGGAAAAGATCAACGGGCTTTTGGGAACCCGGCTTTCCCAGGAGGAGATGTTGTCCTATTTTGAGACCCTGGAGCTGTCCTACGATAAAAAGAGCAACCAGGTCCTTGTGCCAACCTTCCGACAGGATATTACCTGCACGGCAGATTTGGCTGAGGAGGTGGCCCGGTTTTATGGGTATGACAATATTCCGGTGACCCTTCCCAGGGGAGAGGCCACCACAGGAAAGCTGCCCTTTAAGCTTCGGGTGGAGGCTGTGGCCAGGGATATTGCAGAATTCTGCGGCTTTTCTCAGGGCATGTGCTATTCTTTTGAAAGTCCAAGGGTATTTGACAAGCTGCGTCTTGATCAGGAGGATCCCTTACGCCGGGCTGTGGTGATTTCCAATCCTCTGGGGGAGGATTTCAGCATTATGTGCACCACATCCCTAAACGGCATGCTTACCTCCCTGTCCACCAATTATAACAGGCGGAATAAAAATGTGCGGCTGTATGAGCTGGGAAATATTTATCTGCCAGGGGAGCTTCCCCTTACCCAGCTTCCGGAGGAGCGCATGCAGTTCACCCTGGGTATGTACGGCGAGGGAGACTTCTTTACCATGAAGGGCGTGGTGGAGGAATTCTTTGACAAGCTGGGCATGAAAAAAAGGCGCGGCTATGACCCTAACTCCGGGAAAAATTATCTGCATCCCGGACGGCAGGCCAATATTGTCTATGAGAAAACCGTTATCGGATATCTGGGAGAGATTCATCCGGCAGTGGCTGATGCCTATGATATTGGCGAGCGGGTCTATGTGGCGGTGCTGGATATGCCTTCTCTTCTGCCCTTTGCCACCTTTGACAGAAAATACGAGGGGATTGCCCGGTATCCGGCGGTCAATCGGGATATCTCCATGGTGGTGCCCCGGAATATTCTGGCAGGCCAGATTGAGGATATGATTGCCCAGCGGGGCGGAAAATATCTGGAGAGCTATGTGCTCTTTGATATCTATGAGGGAAGCCAGATCAAGGAGGGGTATAAGTCCCTGGCCTACTCCATTGTATTCAGGGCCAAGGATCGGACTCTGGAGGAGACGGATGTGTCGGCGGCCATGAAAAAGATTCTTCACGGACTGGAGTCCCTGGGAATTGAGCTACGGCAGTAAGACTTGGGACAACATACCATAATATAACATACAGGTGCTCTGACGGCTCTGAGAATGGCCGGCAGAGCACCTGTATATGTCTGGAAATAGCCGGTCAGAGAGGATTCCCAGAGGAGATTCCGTAGGGGGAAGAGTAGGCCGGCAGGGGAAGGAGCGAAATGAAGGGAAGCAAGGGCAGCTGTGAGTGCTGCATCAATTATAGCTATGACGAGGATTATGGGTGCTACACCTGTGAAATGGATTTGGATGAGGATGAGATGGGGCGTTTTCTCACAAACCGTTTTGACAACTGTCCCTATTTTCAATATAATGATGAGTACAGGGTAGTTCGCAAGCAGATGTAGGAGGAGGCATCTTTGATCCTTCCCTGTACCAGGAGGGACAGACAACATGATTAAAATATACAAGACTGATGATCAGCGGATTCATGAGGAAGAGAAAATGACGGATGGGGTTTGGGTCCAGATGATACAGCCCACCCGGGAGGAGCTGGAGGAGGTCAGTGAGGTCAACCATATTGACATTGATGATTTGATGGCAGCTCTGGATGAGGAGGAAAGCTCCCGTATTGAGCTGGAGGACGGCTACACCTTGATCCTGGTGGATATTCCCGCCCGGGAGGTGCGCCATGATAAAATGACCTATACCACCATTCCTCTGGGCATTGTGCTCACTCCGTCTTTAATCATTACCGTGTGCACGGAGGACACGCCTATTTTACAGCGGTTTGTGAGAAATCGGGTCCGGGAGTTCAGCACTAAGAAAAAGCTGCGGTTTGTGTATCAGATTCTCTTTCGGGTGGCTACCCTTTACCAGGAGAATCTGCGGTTTCTGGACAAGAAGCGGCTGGAGATGGAGGAGTGTGTGCTGGGAAATACGGATGATATTGACCTGATTGCTCTCCATGAGCTGGAGTCAACCCTGGTCTATTTCGCCACCTCCCTGCGGGCCAATGCGGCGGTGCTGGAGAGGCTGACCCGCTATAAGCGTCTGGAGCAGTATCCGGACGATCAGGAGCTTCTGGACGACGTGATTGTGGAGAACCATCAGGCCATTGAGATGACTATGATCTATAAGGATATTATCAACGGAACCCGGGAGCTTTTGTCGGCGGTTATCAATAACCGGCTGAACAATGTGATGAAGTTTCTCACCTCCGTGACTCTGGTTATGGCCATTCCCACCATTATCTCAGGTATTTACGGGATGAACGTGGACGGACGATGGATGCCTTTGGCGACGGCGCCTTATGGCTTCTACTGGATCTGTCTCATTACCTTTGTGATTTGTGTCATTGCACTGATATTGCTGAAAAAGAAAAAGATGCTGTAGGAGGCAGGATGAAAACATCGGATTTTTATTATGAGCTTCCCCAGGAGCTGATTGCCCAGGATCCCCTGGAGGATCGGAGCAGCTCCCGGATGCTGGTGCTTCACCGGGATACGGGAGAGCGGGAGCACAGGGGTTTTAAGGATGTAACGGAATATCTGCGGCCGGGAGACTGCCTGGTAATCAACGATACCAAGGTGATTCCGGCCAGGCTTTTCGGAGAGAAGGAGGACACCGGGGCAGGAATCGAGGTGCTCCTTTTAAAGCGCTGTACTAGGACAGAATTTGCCGGGGAAACCGTGTGGGAGACCTTGGTAAAGCCGGGGAAAAAGGCGCGTCCGGGGGCACGGCTTTCCTTTGGAGGAGGTCTCCTTAGGGGGGAGGTCCTGGAGGTGGTGGAAGAGGGGAACCGCCTGATTCGCTTTACCTACCAGGGGATTTTTGAGGAGCTTTTGGACAGACTGGGACAAATGCCCCTTCCCCCCTATATTACCCATGAGCTAAAGGATAAGAATCGGTATCAGACCGTTTATGCCAGGCATGAGGGATCGGCAGCCGCGCCCACAGCCGGCCTTCATTTTACTCCGGAGCTTTTAAGGGCGATAGAGGAAAAAGGAGTGGGGATCGCCCATGTAACCCTCCATGTGGGGCTTGGCACCTTCCGCCCGGTAAAGGTGGAGGATGTAACCCAGCACCATATGCACACAGAGTTCTATGTGATAGAGGAGGCGGAGGCCTGGCGCATCAATGAGGCCAAGGCCGCAGGGGGCCGGGTGATCTGTGTGGGAACCACCAGCTGCCGGACCCTGGAATCGGCGGCAGACGAGGAAGGGATTCTCCATGCCGGGAGTGGCTGGACAGATATCTTTATTTATCCTGGTTATCGGTTTAAGCTGATGGATGCGCTGATCACCAACTTTCATCTGCCGGAATCTACTTTGTTGATGTTGGTATCGGCTTTTGCAGGGAAGGAGCAGGTGATGGCAGCCTATGAGGAGGCGGTGAGGGAGAGGTATCGGTTTTTTTCCTTTGGGGATGCCATGCTGGTGGTGTGAGTAAAAATTTTGGGTGGAGAAAAGCCCGCGAGAGCGCAGGAATACTGGGGTTTTGCGGGTTTTTGACACTAATTTTTTAAAACAGCTTTTTGGGGTGAAATCGAGGAAAATGGTGTTTTTGGCCCAAACTTTTGCAAAGTTTGAAGCGGAAAGAATACCATGTCTTGACAAGGGACTGTGTGTGCCCTTGTCAAGACATGGTATGAATATATATTCAAAATTGTTGTATTTATATTCAATCGGTGCAGCTGATGGCCGAGCATTCTTGCATCGAAATTATCGGCTCTTTGAGTTAGTCATTGGCAGACCGCGGGAATAATTTGTCAAGAGGAGCATATGACTTTTTTAGACTGTTTCGTATGTACTGATAAAATGAATTTGATCATGTCTATCCTCCAATCATTTATATTGAATAAAACTTAAAAATCACTGAATCATCTTTTGAAGTTCAGCTAAAATGCTCTCATATGATATATTTTCTGCATAGGCAAACTGCTTGCGGTACTTGTTCCACGCCGCCCGAAGTTCTTTACTTTCGGAGATATTCTTTAGGATTAGCTCCACATTTGAAATTTGCTCTGCTGTACCGCGATGTTCGGCAGTGGCTTGCAACGCTTCTTTGAAAATACTTTTATCAAATTTCTGTGTGGTAGCAAGAATGTAGGCATCATAGAAATCTCTGGGGCGGGTGTTAAATACGGTTCTGCGAAGAATGGTTTCCACCTTTTCTGCCAAAACGGTTTCGATATTGTATGCCCAAAGGCTAAAGGACTTGTCCTCGTCAAATATTTCATGAAAAGTAAATTCTACTGCTTGAGGGGTTATGGCATCCCCGGTAGACACATCAATGGAGAGAGGAGTCAAAAGAGTATCATATTTTGCCTTTATCATAACCCGATAACCGCCATAGATATCGTCCTCTCTTATAGGAGCAATATTGCTGATCTCAAAGGCCACCTCATCTTCGCAAGGAATATCACAAATTTCAGCCAATGCAGTTTTTATTTTTTCCGGAGTCAGTGGAAGATTCCTAAGCGTGGTATCAAGATCCATGGTGGCCCTGTTATCCAGACCTACAATAGCGGCAACCAACATACCACCTTTCAGAACAAACTGATCCTTATATTCTGATTTGGCGAGACGGACCAGCAGACGTTCAAACATATAGTTTTGCAGAATTACCTGAGCTGGAAGGTTCTTTTGCTTTGCGATGTTTCTGATTTTAGCTTTTAAGCTCATAGCATTTCTCATAAAAGTACCTCCAGATATTTTCGTACAACCCCAGCTATTTTCATTTCCGTAGCATAAGCGTTCAGCTTGTTTAAATCTTTTTTTGGGCTGACGGCATACATTTTGAGTGCGGCAAGAAATGTTTCGCTGCCTACTTTATTTCTGCTCCTGACAATATCGCAAATCGTTCGCTCCAAGTCATATCCGGCGACTTTGTTTCCGGAAGGAGTGGTAAGCATTGTTTTACCGAGATCAAACAGTTCGAGTTTGATATAATATATTTTACATTCTTCCTGTATCGCCTTTGAGGGGACTTTTCCAGACGGTGCAGTAATTGTATGCTCAAACGGAGTGCGATCCGAAATCCCGTGTAAAAACAGTGCCGTTTCGTGAGAGAATACGAACAGATTGGAACGCATGCTGATAGATAACAATTCGTCCTGCATATCATCGTTAAAGACGTACTGCCCCCGGGCAATGCGCTGGATTTTATTGTCCAAGCATAATTTGGATAGTATCGCTCTTGAAACGCCTTGCTCTGCTGCGATTTTGTTATTTATAATACCGCCGTTGTTTTCGGCTATTATTTTTAATCGGTTAAGATAGTCCATTTCACACCCCATTTGCACTTATATAAAAATATGATACTCAAAATTACGATTTTTGTCAATAAGGCGCAATTGACAATCTTGAAATATCGTCTATGAAAACGGCGGCTGATTGAAAAGATCATAGTGCATGAGGCGTAGTTTAAGATGGAGTTTAAATCAGGGATGACAGTGAGTGTGGAATGAAAGAAGAATGTTATGCTTGGTTTTATTCCGAATAATATTGATTTTATTCCGGCATAGTGATATACTATATGGGAAAAGCTTGGAGGTGCTAACATGAGTGAAACCATAACTGTAAAGGAAGCAGCAAAGCTTTGGGGAATCACGGAACGTCGAGTAACTGTCCTATGCAAAGAAGGACGGATAGAAGGAGCATATAAGGAGAACCGAAGTTGGAGGATTCCTATGGATGCCGAAAAACCTGCGGATAGCCGGATTAAAACCGGTGCATATAGAAAAGCCAAAATATTGCCTGACCTACCGCTGCCGGTTGGAATTTCAGATTATCGTCTGGCCTCGTCCGAGTACTACTATGTTGATAAAACTATGATGATCAAGAATTTTCTGGATGAGAGGCCAATGGTGTCTCTGTTTACCCGTCCGCGCCGTTTTGGCAAGACCTTGAATATGGATATGATCCGCACCTTCTTTGAAAAGACGGACAAAGACACCTCTGTTTATTTCAGAGATAAAAAAATTTGGTCTTGCGGTAAAAAATATCGAGACTATCAAGGAAAATACCCAGTGATTTTCATCACCTTTAAGGATGTGAAACGGGACACCTGGGAGGAGACCTATGATCAGATTTCTAAGATTCTGATACAGGAGTTTGAACGCCACAGCGAGCTCTTGGAAAGCGAGCAGTGTAGCAAATATGAGAAATTGTACTTTAAAAATGTTCTGGAAGGGAAAGCGGACAGGACGGACATGATGATGTCCCTGCAAAGGCTCTCTCAAATGCTGGACGAGCATTATGGTATCCCGCCAATTATTATCATCGATGAGTATGACACGCCGATTCAGCAGGGACATATGAGAGGATTTTATGATAAAGGGATTCTCTTTATGCGCAACCTTTTTTCAGGCGGCCTGAAAGATAACCGGCACCTTTCTTATGGCTTTTTAACGGGCATTCTTCGAGTGGCCAAAGAGAGTATTTTCAGCAGCCTAAACAATTTAAAAGTGAATTCCATATTGGATAACCAGTACAGTGAATATTTTGGCTTTACGCCGGAAGAGGTAAAAGCGATTGCCCGCTATTATCATGCGGAGGAGAAGTACGGGGAAATCTGCGCTTGGTACGATGGATATCGGTTCGGGGGCCGGGAAATATTTAACCCATGGTCTGTCATCAACTATTTTAACAATGGATGTCAACCCAAGGCCTTTTGGCAGTCAACCGGCAGCAATGAGATCATCGGTGAAATTTTAGCGCATGCAGGAGAAGATATCTATGAACGTCTTAATGCTTTATTGCAGGGGGAAGCTTTCCTGACGTATATTGACACCGGAGTTATTTATCCCCAGATTCGCAATAATCCTTCCTCCGTGTACAGCTTTCTTCTGGTTGCAGGCTATCTGAAGGTCATAAGGGCAGATCCTGCTTTCAGCGGTGATTATATGTGTGAGGTGGCGCTGCCCAACCGGGAGATCGTATTTGTCTATAACAAAGAGATTCTGCAAAAATTGGCAGATATCATTCCCCAGGCTACAGCAATCTCCATTCAAGAAGCATTGTATTCTAATGATGCACAAAGGCTGCAAAAGGAGATGCACAAGCTTCTTCTCCAATGGGCAAGCAGCTACGATACTGCCGGAGAAAGCTTTTATCATGGTTTTGTTCTGGGGCTTTGTGCCATGATGGATAACCGCTACTATATAAGCTCGAATAGGGAATCCGGAGAGGGCCGATATGACATTCAATTATTGCCTAAGTCAGAGATTATGCCGGGTATTCTGATTGAACTAAAGGCGGGCAGAAATTTCTCTGGCGATAAACTAAAGCAGCTCTCAGAGACAGCTTTGGCGCAAATTCAGGATCGCAAGTACGATACTGATATGATCGCAAAGGGTGTTAAAACGATCTTCAAGTATGGGGTAGCTTTCAGCGGGAAACAGGTAGAGATTACTACGAATTCTATATAATAATCATTGCGTTGAAAACTGGACAATGACATAGGCTCTAATAGAAAGCAGAGCATCCTTTACCAACACTATGCTGGCGATATGAGAAAATTTGATTTGCAGAAAAGGAACATCCAGGTTTGCAGAAAGGAGCGATCAAAACATGTCCCCCATTCTCACAGAAGATTTAATTTACCAAATCCTTTCCGTGGTAGAGGAGATCCCGGAGGGAAAGGTAGCCTCCTACGGGCAGATAGCCCGGTTGATTGGCCGGGACAGGAACGCCCGCCTTGTGGGAAAGGTCCTGAGCATGGCCGAGTATTACGGCCAGTATCCCTGTCATCGGGTGGTAAACCATGGGGGAAGATTGGCGCCTCATTTCCCTGAGCAGAAGGCCTTGCTATTGGAGGAACAGGTGGAATTCAGAGACGACACCCATGTGAATATGAAAAAATGCCAGTGGGACTGCTGACCATTATCTGGTTGTTTACGGCCTAGGTATCCGATCTTTTGGCGTGGGCCTTCAGAGCGTCAAAGGTCTCGGCGCTGATGACATGCTCCATGCGGCAGGCGTCCTCAGCCGCCACCTTGGGATCCACCCCCAAAGCCGTCAGCCAGTCAGAGAGGAGCTGGTGGCGCTCATAGATTTTTTCTGCAATTTCCTGCCCTTTTTCCAAAAGAGAGATATACCCCTCCTGGTCCATGGCAATCAAGCCTCCCTGGCGCAGGTTTTTCATGGCAACGCTGACGCTGGGCTTGGAAAAGGCCAGCTCATTGGCAATGTCGATGGAGCGGACCTGCCCCAGACGGTTTTTTAATATCAAAATGGTTTCCAGATAGTTTTCTGCTGATTCCTGTATGCGCATTTGCGTTTCATCCCCTTTCCATATCCTTGCTAAGAGAGAGTAAAAATATTTTATCATAAAAACAGACGCATGTCCAAAAAAATTTTCTTCGTAAAAAATACCATCTCCTGAAAAGGGCACCTTTATCCCAGGGCAGGCCGTTAAGAGGCCGTTAAAATTTACCTTGCGAAAACCGGAAAAAGCAGGTACAATGACAACATACAAAAGCAGGGGGAGGTCCGGGAAAACATGCTGGCGGCAAAAAAGAGGCGGACGTTTGAAATTATTCAGATTGGCAATGATGAGGACTGGCCAAGCCGATTGTTTGACGTTCTGGTGATTGTAATGATTCTCACCAACCTGTTTATTGCCATCTTTACCACCTTTGATCAGTCGGAGCCTTATCTGGATCTGTTAAACTTGATAGAGCTGATCACAGTGCTTGGATTTACCCTTGAGTATGCGCTCCGGGTCTGGACCGCAGAATTTCTCTATCCGGCCATTCCTCCCAGACAGGCGGTGACGCGCTATATGACATCCTTTGCCGGTGTCATAGATTTGTTCTCCTTTTTTCCCTATTTTCTTCCCATTTTTTTTCCCACCGGCGTGGTGGCCTTTCGGATGTTCCGGATTATCCGGATCTTCCGGCTGTTCCGGGTAAATGCCTACTATGACGCCTTAAATGTGATTGGGGACGTAATCCGGAGCAAGCGGGACCAGATCCTGTCCTCTGTGTTTATTATTTTGGTGCTGATGATGTCCTCCTCCCTGATTATGTACAGCCTGGAGAATGGGGTACAGCCGGAGGTATTTCAAAATGCCTTTTCCGGCTTCTGGTGGGCGGTTTCCACTCTTTTGACCGTGGGGTACGGAGATATCTACCCCATTACCATTGCAGGACGGATTTTTGGTATTATCATCACCTTTTTGGGGGTGGGCATGGTAGCTATACCCACCGGTATCCTTTCCGCCGGTTTTGTGGAGCAGTATACCCGCCTGAAAACCTTTAACAATTACTCTCTGGAGGCGGATATCCGGTTTGTGCGTCTGGAGGTGGAGGAGGGGCATCCCTGGCTTGAACAGAAGGTAATGGATCTGCCTCTGCCCCCGGGACTTCTCATTGCAGTGATCCAGCGGGGCGGAGATGTGGTGGTGCCCAGGGGAGATATTGTGATTGAAAAGGGGGATCACATTGTGCTGGGAGCAGAGGGCTACCAGGATGAGGTGGGAATCCGTCTAAAGGAGCTGATTTTAAAGGAGCGTCATCCATGGGTGGGGCAGAAGATTAAAGAGCTGGACATTTCCCGCCAGACCCTGATTGTTATGGTGCGCCGGGATGGAAAGCTTTTGATCCCCGGCGGAGAGCTGGAGCTTATGGCCGGGGATATGATTCTGCTCTATACAAAGAAGGCTATACGGGACGCCGTGGAGGTGGATGTGTAAAAGGCTAGAAGCCGAACCAGAACATTTCCGCGTTGGTGACAATCTGGGTATTGTAAAAGCAGATTACCGCATCGGGCTGAAATTCCTGGACATAATCCCCCACCCGGCCCTCGTACTTGCGCATGTCCAGGCAGTGTACCTGGGTGAAGCAGGTGGAGAGAAAGGCTTCCACCGGGGAGGCGTAGGAGTCCTTGATCATAAGAATCTTTTTATCGCAGGCAGCCCCGGGATTTTCGTGGATAACCAGGGGATACACGCCTCCGATGTAGGCGTCGTAGGGAATCAGGCTGTAGCAGTCCGCGTTCTCGTTTTCTATGCGGTCCATGGCAAAAATGGTGTCATAAAAATTGCCAGACCGGTATTCCTCCTCTGCGGGGATGCTTAAGGACATCTGGGTGTCAAATTTGGGGTAAATCAAGCTGAAATCGTCCATGCCTGCAAAATCTGGACCGGTTCGTTTCCCCTTAGAGCCCAGAAACCAATCCTCATACACGTCAATCTGATAATTGGACAGCTCCCTACAGGCAGGGTCTGTCTGAAAGCCCCATTCCGTTTCCATATAATCGGTGAGCTTCTGAAAGGCCCAGAAGGAGCCCTCAATGGTCCAGTGGTGATCGGTGATAAAAAACATTTCGTAGTGGTCTTTTCCCTCTTCATGGAGGGTTTTGCGCAAATCCATGACAGGCACTTGATTATCGTACAAGACCTCCATAAATACATCCGCATCCTCGTTGGTGCAGTCTGTGACCCCTATGGGAAGTTGTTTATCCAGGGCGCAGATATTATAGGGGGCCAGTACAAACAGGAAGGGGATGTCCAGCATATCCAGCCATTGGTGGGCATAGATAACAGAATCCGCGTTCTGGGGCGCAGCCACGCTCTGCTCCCGCACGGTGGTCAGATGGCCGTTATTAAGCTTTACCACATCATTCATCCGGGAGCGGCCGGCAAAGTTATAGAGAGCGCCGTCCAGATTTACCAGCTGATCCTTGGCATGCATGTTTTCCTGGTAGGCAGTTTCCAGGCCCTTGAGAGCCTCCTCTTTGGCAGCGGAATCTCCTATAGCCAGAGTATGAAAGAAGTTCCCTAAAATTTCCCGCTCCTGCCAGCCGTAATTAAAAATAATGGCAAAAAAGGCCAGAGCCAAAATCTTGCATTCCCAATTTTTCAAAAGCTTCGGAAGTTTTTTCAGCAGTTCCATAGTTTACTCCTTGTAATACTTCGATATAACTAAAAGTTAAAATAAATAAAGGGATTGTGGGTTCCCAAAACCAGCTCTGAGATGCAGGCGAAAAACACGCCCACATACCACAGGGGCACGCAAATCTTATAAGCCAGCCGGAGCACCAGGTATTTCCTGCAGAAATCCGCGGCAATTTTTACAAGGGGCGTGGACAAAAGCAGGCAGACCAGGAAAAAGAACCGGTATTCCCCAAAATAATACAGAGTCTCTGTGTCAAAGAGCACAGGACTGTTCAGGCCAAAGAGGGTCTGGATATATTGGGAGGCGTGGACCAGACTGGGAGCCCGGAAGAGGCACCAGCCCAGGATCACCGCCAGAAGGGTGAAAGGCACATAGAGAGCCCGCAGCACAGAAAAGACGCCGCCCTTTTTCTTTTCCGGAAAGCCGGTGAGCTTTTCAAAGGTGAGGAGCACAAAATAAAAGAGTCCCCACAGAAGAAAGGTCCAGCTGGCCCCGTGCCAGATTCCCGTAAGCCCCCACACCAGGAAAAGGTTTAGGACCAGGCGGGGAAGCCTTACCCGGCTTCCGCCCAGAGGAATATACACGTAATCCCGGAACCAGGTGCCGAGAGAAATGTGCCATCGCCGCCAAAACTCCGAAACGGATCGGGAGATATAGGGATAGTTGAAATTTTCCAGAAAATGGAAGCCAAACATGAGCCCCAGACCAATGGCCATGTCGGAATAGCCGGAAAAATCAAAAAAGATCTGGAAGCTATAAGCCAGAGCTCCCAGCCAGGCAGTACCGATAGGCATGGCGGCATAGTCCACCAGGTTAAAGGCATAATCGGCCACCACAGCCATGGCATTGGCCAGCAGCACCTTTTTTCCCAGTCCCATGAGAAAGCGCTTGACGCCCAGAGAAACCTCGGAAAAGGAAAAATAGCGCTTTTTGATTTCCCGGGCCACGGTTTCATAGCGGACAATAGGGCCGGCAATGAGCTGAGGGAAAAAGGCAATGTACAAGCCCACGTTCAAAGGATTCTTCTGCACCTCCCCGTGCTGCCGATAAATGTCCAGCACATAGGAGACGGCCTGAAAGGTGAAAAAGGAAATGCCGATGGGCAGCAGGATTTCCGTCACTGTGACGGAATCTCCCAGAAGGGCATGAAGGTTGGACGTGATGAAGTTCATGTATTTATACACTACCAGAAAGCTGAAATTAAACACCAGCATCAGGGTTAAAAGTCCAAAGACCAGCCCTTTCTTCTCCCGGAAACGGTCCACCAGAAGGCCGAATACATAGTTTGCGCCGATGGACAGAAGGAGAACCAGCACAAATTTTGGCTCCCCATAGGCGTAAAAGGCAATGCTCACCAAAAAGAGAAACAGATTCCGGAGGAATCTGGGGAGAATATAGTAGCCCAGCAGGGTCAGGGGCAAAAAAGCAAATAAAAAAACAATGCTGGAAAATACCATAACAGGAAAATCCTTTCTATAAAAAATACCAAAGCAGCCGGAGGGAAAAAGTCTGATCAAAAGAGGCCTGTCACTGGCAGAGACTCTTGAGATCCCGGTAAAATTCCGGATAGGAGATGGTCACGCAGGAGGCATCCTGAATCTGGGTTTCCCCGGAGGCATTGAGGGCAGCCACCGCAAAGGACATAGCCACCCGGTGATCCCCGTGGCTGTCAATTTGGGCTCCGTGGAGAGGAGCGCCTCCCTCTATGATCATTCCGTCCTCTGTGGCCGTGATGTGTGCGCCCATGGCGGACAGATTCTTCACCATGACAGCAATGCGGTTGGACTCCTTGACCTTTAGCTCCTCCGCATTTCGGATAATGGTCTTACCCTTGGCAAAACAGGCCATGACAGCCAGAATGGGCAGCTCATCGATGAGAGTGGGAATCAAATCTCCCTCTATGACCGTGCCGGAGAGATCGTGGAATCGGATCAGGAGATCCGCCGCCGGCTCGCCTCCATGATTGGTCTGATTTAAAAGGGTGAGATCCACCCCCATGTTTTCACAGACCCGAAGCATACCGGCCCGGGTGGGATTGATGCCCACATGGCGAAGCAGCACCTCCGAGTGGGGGGTAAGGGCGGCGGCGGCGATAAAATAGGCGGCCGAGGAAATATCTCCGGGCACCGAGATCTGCTGGCCTGTAAGCGCCGGTTCCGGATGAATGCTGGCCGTGTGCGTTTCCGGACAAATGTCCACCTGGGCTCCAAAGCCCCGAAGCATAAGCTCTGTGTGATTGCGGGACAGGGCAGGCTCCGTCACGGAGGTAACGCCTTTTGCGTAGAGGCCGGCCAGCAAAACGGCAGATTTTACCTGGGCGGAGGCCACAGGAGAGACATAGGAGATGCCCCGCAGGGGACCTCCCACAATGCTTAAGGGAGCGCAGCCATTGGCTTTCAGGCTTTCTATCCGGGCGCCCATCTGTCTTAGGGGCTCCATAATACGGCCCATGGGGCGGGTCTGTATGGAGGCGTCTCCGTTTATGGCAGAGGAAAAGGACTGACCGGCCAGAATGCCGGACAAAAGCCGGGTGGTAGTGCCGCTGTTTCCCGTGTCCAGCCAGCCGGAGGGCTCTTTCAGGCCGTGAAGGCCCTGGCCGTGAATCAGAAGCTTTTCTCGGGAGTCCTCGATGGAAACTCCCAGCTGACGGAAGCAACGGATGGTGGAGAGACAGTCGGCTCCCTTTAAAAAATGGGTTACAGAGGTGGTGCCCTTGGAGAGGGCGCCAAACATCACGGCCCGATGGGAGATGGATTTGTCCCCCGGAACGGTCAGCTCTCCTCGTAAGCCTTTGGAAGTAGAAGTAAAGATCATTGGGAAAATCCTTTCTTATGTGTATACAATATATCGGTATTTTCTTAAAATTTCCACAGCCTTATCATAGGCATTTTTGTCGTAGAATTCCACCCGCAGGACTGCCTCCTCAAATTCCCGGTTGTGGATAATACCAATATTTTTCAGGCTGATGCCGTTGGTAGCCAGAATGGTGGCCAGGGTGGCAATGCTTCCGGCCTCGTCCACCATATCGCAGTACAGGGCATACTCCTTTTTAATGGGACCACAGGACACGTCCGGAATGGAGTTCCGGTACTCCCGGGAGCTGCAAAAGAGCTGGTGAAGCTTCCCCTGATCCCGGGCGGACAGGCTTTCCTGAATGGCCTCCAGCGCATGGATATAGTCGGAGAGAACCTTCCCAATATTTTCCTCATTGGTCAGGCAGATCTGCTCCCACATTTCCGGAGAGGAGGAGGCAATGCGGGTAATATCCTTAAAGCCGCCTGCTGCCACCTTTTTCATAATCTCCTCCGGACCGTCCAGATCCCGGACCAGATTGACCAGGGAGGCGGCGATGAGATGGGGGAGATGGCTGATGACAGCCGTCACATAATCATGGTAGGTATAGGGCAGCACCAGGGGCAGGGCCTTCAGGGAGGCGATAAAAGCCTCCATCTGGGCAACCGTCTCCCTGGGGACCAATTCTCCGGGTGTGAGGATATAATAGGCATTTTCGATAAGCAGGCGCTTGGAGCTTAGGAAGCCGGTTTTTTCCGATCCGGCCATGGGATGTCCCCCGATAAACCGGGTCTCCAGTCCAAGCTGGGTCACCCGGCGGTGAATATCCGTCTTGGTGCTGCCCACATCGGTTAAAATGCAGGAGTCGGAGATGAGATCCTTTAAAATGCCCAGATAGGAGGCATTGGCGGCCACAGGCGCACATAAAAAGATCAGATCGCAGGAGCCAAAGGATGCGTCCACGGCAGGACAGATCTCATCAATGGCGCCGGCGTCCCTGGCCTCCTTCAGGGAGGCAGCCGTGCGGCTGTAAGCCAGAATATGGGTTTCCGGATAAAAGTACTTAATGGCCCGGGCAATGGAACCGCCGATAAGTCCCAGGCCGATAAAACCGATCCGTTGAAATTTCATAGGGTGCTCCTTATATTATGGAAAAAACGGGAGAATCAAAAGCTTCGTCCCGCCAGCTGTGCATAAGCCTTAAGCTTCTGGGTCAGCTGGGAGAAATGGGCAAAAGTCAGGGACTGGGCTCCGTCGGAGAGGGCGCATTCCGGGTTGTTATGTACCTCGATCATTAAGCCGTCCGCCCCCACGGCCACGGCGCACCGGGACAGGGGAGCCACATATTCCCACACGCCGGAGGCGTGGCTGGGGTCCACAATAACCGGCAGATGGGTCTTGGACTTTAGCACGGGCACGGCGCTGATATCCAGGGTATTCCGGGTAGAGGTCTCATAGGTGCGGATGCCCCGCTCACAGAGAACCACGTGGGGATTGCCCTCGGAAATGATGTACTCGGCGGCGTTAAGCCATTCCTCAATGGTTGCGGAGAGGCCTCTTTTTAGCATGACGGGAACGCCTGCCTTGCCTACCTCCCGGAGCAGCTGGAAATTTTGCATGTTTCGGGCGCCAATCTGAATCATATCTACATATTTAATGGCGCAGGCCAGGGATTCCCGGCTGATGACCTCACAGATGGTGGAAAGGCCGGTTTCCTCCTTGGCGTGCTTCATATAGAGAAGGCCTTCCTCCTCCAGGCCCTGGAAGGAATAGGGGGAGGTGCGGGGCTTGTAGGCGCCGCCCCGGAGGAAATTGGCGCCTGCCGCCTTTACCGCATGGGCAATGGAGAGGAGCTGCTTCTCCGACTCGATGGCGCAGGGGCCTGCCATAATGGTCAGGGTATTGGGCCCGATCTCCGTGTTTCCCACCTGGATGGTGGAGGGCTCAGGGTGAAACTTTTTGTTGCTCAGCTTATAGGACTCGGTGATGGGAACGATCTTTTCCACATCCGGAGCCAGCTCTAAATTTGTATCCTGGAGACGGCTTTTGTCTCCCACCACACCGATGATGGTAACCTCCTTGCCCTCGGACAGATGGGTCTCCAGGCCGGCCTCCCGGACCATGGATACCACATGCTGGATGGAGGCCTGGGGAGCCGCCGGTTTCATTACAATAATCATAGGAATTCCCTCTTTGCGAAAATGATGTTAAAATGAATGTCAGTCAAATTGCTACGGCCCTCATTTTACACTTCCTTTAGGGAAAAGTCAATCGTTTAGCGATTTAAAGTGTGACGCTTTAATGTGCGAAGGCGATCTTTGCACAGTGGCCAAGGGATGCGGAATTGGCGGAAACTTTTTGTCAAGAGATGGTATAGAGACAATATGGAAACAATTTGTTAAAGATGTATAAAAGGCTTGAAATGTGAGCTGTATTTTAGTAAAATATATACATGGGTGTCAGAACACCCGGAAATCAGCCAAGACAGGGGTGTTTTGGCGAAATTAAATAGTATCGGAGGAAGAGGCATGAACGTATTTACCACAGACAACATTCGCAACGTAGTCCTTTTAGGGCACGGCGGTTGCGGCAAGACCAGTCTGGTGGAGGCTATGGCATATGTGTCCGGGCTGACCACGCGGATTGGGAAGGTGACCGACGGCAATACTATCAGTGATTATGATAAAGAAGAAATTAAGAGAAAGTTTTCAATCAGCACGGCGGTAGTTCCCATTATCTGGAATAACTGCAAGATCAATGTGCTGGATGCTCCCGGATACTTTGACTTTGTGGGAGAGGCTGAGGAGGCTGTGGCTGCGGCAGACGCTGCCATTATCGTGGTTTCCGGTAAGGCTGGTGTGGAAGTGGGAACCCAGAAGGCCTGGGAACTGTGTGAAAAGTATAAGCTTCCCCGCATGTTCTTTGTCACGGAGATGGACGTGGACCACGCATCCTTCCGTCAGGTGGTGGAGGATCTGACCGAATTATATGGAAAGAAGATTGCTCCCTTCTATCAGCCCATTCGGGAGGATGAGAAGTTTGTTGGATACATCAATGTATGCAAGATGGAGGGACGGCGCTTTACCGACATTGGCAAGAGAAAGCCCTGTGAGATTCCCGAGTATTGTAAAGAAAACCTGGCTATCTGCCGGGAGGCTTTGATGGATGCTGTGGCCGAGACCTCCGAGGAGTTTATGGAGCGCTACTTTAACGGCGACGAGTTTACCGTGAGCGAGATCCGGGCTGCCATGAAATTTAATGTTTGCGACGGCAGCGTGATTCCCGTTTCCATGGGCTCCAGCGCAGAGCTGCGCAATATTCACAACCTGATGAATGACATGGTGGAGCTGTTCCCCAGCCCGGACAAGAAGGAGTGCGCAGGCTTTAATGCCAAGACCAACGAGATTTTTGAGGCCAACTACTCCTTTGCCAAGGCAAAATCCGCCTATGTGTTTAAGACCATTGTGGATCCCTTTATCGGAAAATATTCTCTGATCAAGGTTTGCTCCGGCGTTATCAAGTCCGATGATGTGCTGTATAACAACGACAAGGACGCAGAGGAGAAGCTGAGCAAGCTGTATGTGATGCAGGGAAATAAGCCTATTGAGGTGCCGGAGCTTCATGCAGGAGACATTGGCGCCATTGGAAAGCTTAACAGCACCAAGACGGGGGACACCCTGTCCACCAAGAGTACCCCCATCATGTACGGCCGCACAGAGATTTCCAAGCCCTATACATATATGAGCTACCGGGCCAAGAATAAGGGAGACGAGGATAAGATTTCCCAGGCGCTCTCCAAGATGATGGAGGAGGATCTGACCTTAAAGATGGTGAACGACGCCGAGAACCGCCAGACCCTTCTCTACGGCATGGGAGATCAGCATTTGGACGTGGTGGTGAGCAAGCTTGAGGAGAAATTCAAGGTAGGCGTGGAGCTTGGCAAGCCCAAGGTAGCCTTCCGGGAGACCCTGCGGAAGAAATCCGATGTGGATTCCAAATATAAAAAGCAGACCGGTGGCCACGGACAGTATGGCCATGTAAAGATGACCTTTGAGCCCTCCGGGGATCTGGAGACACCCTTTGTGTTTGAGCAGATGGTAGTGGGGGGCGCGGTTCCCAAGAACTACTTCCCGGCCGTGGAAAAGGGTCTGCAGGATTCCGTGGGCAAGGGCCCCCTGGCCGGCTATCCGGTGGTAGGCGTGAAGGCTGTTTTGTATGACGGATCCTATCATCCCGTGGATTCCTCGGAGATGGCCTTTAAGATGGCCACCATTCAGGCCTTCAAAAAGGGCTTTATGGATGCCAGTCCGGTGCTTTTGGAGCCCATTGTCTCCATGAAGGTGCTGGTGCCGGATAAGTATACCGGCGATGTCATGGGAGATCTGAACAAGCGTCGGGGTCGTGTGCTGGGCATGAACCCGGTGGCCGGAGGCAAGCAGGAGGTTATCGCCGATGTGCCCATGAAGGAAATCTTCGGATACTCCACGGTTCTGCGCTCCATGACCGGCGGAAGCGGCATATTTGAATATGAATTTGCCCGCTATGAGCAGGCGCCCTCGGATGTGCAGGAGCAGGAGGTGGCAGCTCGGGCCGCAGAGGGAGAATAAGGAAGCCTAAACTTCCAGGCATAATACGTAGGATTACATGGACAGAGGGAATGCTGGGCCCAAGGGCAGGCATTCCCTTTGTTTGACATTTACTTGACAAATTGCCTCTGTGTGATTATGATAAAATTTAACGTATATACATGAATATTTCGTATATAGTCCCCATAAGGGAAAAGAAGGATTTGACTTTAAGAACAAGGAGAGTAAAACAATGGCAGCACCCTTTAACCACAGAGCTGTGGAAGAAAAATGGCGGAAAAACTGGGAGGCAAAACCGGTCAACGTCAATGATGGAAAGAAACCCAAGTATTATTGTCTGGATATGTTCCCCTACCCCTCAGGCAACGGCCTGCATGTAGGCCACTGGAGGGGCTATGTGATCAGCGACGTGTGGAGCCGCTATAAATTAATGCAGGGCTATTATATTATTCATCCCATGGGCTGGGATGCCTTTGGGCTTCCCGCGGAGAACTACGCCATCAAAATGGGCGTGCACCCGGCCAAGTCCACGGCTGCAAACGTGGCCAACATCAAAAAGCAGATCAACGACATTGCGGCCCTCTATGACTGGGATATGGAGGTCAACACCACGGACCCTGAGTTTTATAAGTGGACCCAGTGGATCTTTGTAAAAATGTTCAAGGAGGGTCTGGCCTATGAGAAGGAGTTCCCCATTAACTGGTGCCCCTCCTGTAAGACCGGCCTGGCCAATGAAGAAGTGGTAAACGGCTGCTGCGAACGCTGCGGAGCCACGGTGACCAAGAAAAATCTTCGCCAGTGGATGTTAAAGATCACCGCCTATGCGGAGCGTCTGTTAAAGGATCTGGAGAAGCTTGACTGGCCGGAGAAGGTAAAGAAAATGCAGTCCGACTGGATCGGCAAATCCTACGGGGCGGAGGTGGACTTCCCGGTGGAGGGAAGAGAGGAGAAGATCACCGTCTATACCACCCGTCCGGACACCCTTTACGGCGCCACCTTTATGGTGCTGGCGCCCGAGCATAAGCTGGCCGCCTCCCTGGCCACGGAGGAGACCAAGGAGGCTGTGGACAAATATATTTTCGACGCCTCTGTGAAATCCAATGTGGATCGTCTCCAGGACAAGGAGAAAACCGGCGTGTTTACCGGGACCTATGCCATCAATCCCTTAAACGGGGCAAGGGTGCCTATCTGGCTGTCCGACTATGTGCTGGCGGATTACGGCACGGGGGCCATTATGTGTGTGCCGGCTCACGATGACAGAGATTTTGAATTTGCAACAAAATTTAACATTCCCATTATCCAGGTTATTGCCAAGGATGGGAAAGAGATTGAAAATATGACCGAGGCCTACACGGAGGCCAGCGGCGTGATGATCAATTCCGGGGAGTGGAACGGCATGGAGAGCGCGGTGCTGAAAAAGGAAGCGCCTCTTATGATCGAGAAGCGGGGCCTGGGCCGCAAAACCGTAAACTACAAGCTTCGGGACTGGGTATTCTCCCGGCAGCGCTATTGGGGAGAGCCCATTCCCATTATTCACTGCCCCCACTGTGGCAATGTGCCGGTGCCGGAGGAGGAGCTGCCCTTACGCCTGCCGGAGGTGGAGAGCTATCAGCCCACAGGCACGGGAGAGTCTCCCTTGGCTGCCATTGACGAGTGGGTAAACACCACCTGTCCGGTCTGCGGCGCGCCGGCCAAGCGGGAGACCAATACCATGCCCCAGTGGGCAGGCTCCTCCTGGTATTTCCTGCGCTATGTGGACAATCACAACAGCCAGGAGCTGGTGAGCAGGGAAAAGGCGGACAAATATTTGCCGGTGGATATGTATATCGGCGGCGTGGAGCATGCGGTGCTGCATCTTCTTTACTCCCGGTTCTACACCAAGTTCCTTCACGACATCGGGGCAGTGGATTTTGACGAGCCCTTTACCAAGCTCTTTAACCAGGGCATGATCACAGGAAAGAACGGCATTAAGATGAGTAAATCCAAGGGAAATGTGGTATCTCCCGACGACCTCATCCGGGATTACGGCTGTGATGCCCTGCGCATGTACGAACTGTTCGTAGGACCTCCCGAGCTGGATGCGGAGTGGGATGACAGAGGCATTGAGGGCGTGGCCCGTTTCCTGAAGCGGTTCTGGAACCTGGTGCTGGACAACAAGGACAGCGGCGTAAAGGAGACCAAGGAAAGCCTCAAGCTTCGCCACCAGATGGTGCACGACATTACCACCCGTCTGGATGCCTTCAGCCTGAATACGGTGATTTCCGGCTTTATGGAGTCCAACAACAAGCTAATCGACCTGGCCAAGAAACAGGGGGGCATGGACAAGGAGACCCTGGAGACGGCCGTTACCCTTTTGGCTCCCTTTGCACCCCACATTTCCGAGGAGCTGTGGGAGCAGCTGGGCCATGAGGAGACGGTGTTTGCCCATGGCTGGCCCAAGGCAGACGCCGAGTCCATGAAGGATGAGGAAAAGGAGATTGCCGTACAGATCAACGGAAAGACCCGGGCTGTGGTAAATATTTCCGTAAACGCCACCAAGGAGGAGGCCATTGCAGCCGGCAAGGCGGCGGTGGCGGATCGTCTGGAGGGGAACCTTGTAAAGGAGATCTATGTGCCGGGACGGATTATCAACCTGGTGGTAAAATAGAACAAAACAGAAAAACGGAGAGGGTTCTAAGAGAACAGGAAGGAAGCAGGCATGAGTGATGCTACATTTCGGGGCGGCGTGCATCCCTTTGACGGAAAGGATCTGTCAAAGGATAAGCCGGTGAAAACCGTGCTGCCCAAGGGGGATTTGGTGTATCCCTTGTCCCAGCACATCGGCGCGCCCGCCAGGCCCGTGGTGGCCAAGGGGGATCGGGTGCTGGTGGGGCAGCGGATCGCCGAGGCCAGCGGCTTTGTATCGGCCAACATCGTAAGCTCCGTGTCGGGCACGGTGAAGGGGATAGAGCCCCGGCTTCTGCCGAACGGCGGAGTGGTCAATTCCATTATTGTGGAAAATGACCATACATACGAAACCATTCCCGGCATGGGGACCAAGCGGGACTGCATGGACATGACCAAGGAGGAGATCCGGCAGGCCATTCAGGATGCGGGCATTGTGGGTATGGGAGGCGCAGGCTTTCCCACCCATGTAAAGCTGACCCCCAAGGACGACAGTGCCATTGACTATGTGATTGTAAACGGGGCGGAGTGTGAGCCCTATCTTACCAGCGACTACCGGATGATGCTGGAGGAGCCGGAAAAGATTGTGGGAGGCCTGCGGGCTATGCTGCAGCTCTTTGAGAAGGCAAAGGGTGTTATCGGCATTGAGAAGAATAAGCCCGAAGCCATTGCCAAATTGACGGAGCTTGTAAAGGACGAGCCCCGCATGGAGGTCTGTCCCATGAAGGTGAAATATCCCCAGGGAGCGGAGCGGAATCTCATCTATGCGGTGTCCGGGAGGAAGCTTACCTCCAAAAAGCTGCCCGCGGACATGGGCTGTGTGGTGAGCAATGTAGACTCGGTGATTGCCATTTACACGGCAGTCTGTGAGACGACGCCGCTGATGCGGCGGATTGTCACCGTCACCGGGGATGCTATTAAGGAGCCCCAGAATTTCCGGGTGCGCACGGGAACCTGCTACGGAGAACTCATTGAGGAAGCCGGGGGCTTTGTAAAGGAGCCCAAAAAGATCATCTCCGGCGGTCCTATGATGGGCTTTGCCCTCACAAGCCTGGAGGTGCCGGTGACCAAAACCTCCTCGGCCCTTCTGTGCCTGGGAGCGGATCAGGTGGAGGAGGAGCCGGAGAGCGCTTGTATTCGCTGTGGCCGGTGTGCAGACGTGTGCCCCAGCCATCTGGTGCCCCAGAAGCTTATGGAGGCCTGTGAGCGGTTTGATCTGGAGCAGTTTGAGAAGCTTTACGGCATGGAGTGCTATGAGTGCGGCTCCTGTACCTATAC
>CANPIM010000018.1 GCA_947574135.1 uncultured Lachnospiraceae bacterium | reverse complement strand
TTCCAATCGGCACATGGATAATGTTTGTTTTGTCCAAACGATACTCAATCTTACCGGCTTTGATCTCCTGGATGGCCTTGGCCACATCCATGGTTACGGTTCCGGCCTTGGGGTTGGGCATCAAGCCCTTGGGTCCCAGCACCCGGCCCAGACGTCCCACAACACCCATCATATCGGGAGTTGCCACTACCACGTCAAAATCCAGCCAGCCCTCGTTCTGGATCTTGGGAATCAGCTCCTCTGCTCCTACGAAATCCGCTCCTGCTGCCTGGGCCTCGTCTGCCTTGGCATTCTTGGCAAATACCAGCACCCGTGCGGTCTTACCGGTTCCGTGGGGAAGCACTACGGCTCCACGAATCTGCTGATCTGCGTGACGTCCGTCACAGCCTGTTCTGATATGAGCCTCGATGGTCTCGTCAAATTTTGCAACGGCCAGCTTTTTTACAATGGCCACTGCCTCGTCTCTATCGTATTGAGCCTGTTTGTCATAAAGTTTTGCAGCCTCAACGTATCTCTTTCCTCGTTTCATATTACATAACCTCCTGGTGGTAATTGCGGGCTTAGCCCTTCCACTTGTGTGTTGTTATCCAGTTTCAAATCACCTGCTGCCTCCTATTTTGCAGCAATCAGTCCACAACTGTGATGCCCATGCTTCTCGCGGTACCTGCAATCATGCTCATGGCGGAATCCACGTTGGCCGCGTTCAGATCCGGCATCTTAATCTCTGCAATCTTCTGCAGCTGCGCTTTGGTAATGGTGGCTACCTTGGTCTTGTTGGGTACGCCGGAGCCAGACTGGATCTTGCACTCCTTCTTCAAAAGGACTGCTGCAGGCGGGGTCTTTGTGATAAAGCTGAAAGAACGGTCTGCATAAACTGTAATAACAACCGGAATGATCATTCCGTCCTGGTCTGCGGTTCTTGCATTGAACTGCTTGGTAAACTCTACGATGTTTACGCCGTGCTGACCTAATGCAGGACCTACAGGCGGAGCCGGTGTTGCCTTTCCAGCAGGAATCTGTAATTTAATATAACCTGTTACTTTTTTTGCCATTTTAGGCACCTCCTTGTGGTAATAGCGGGATTGACCCTCCCATCTTTTCTGTTACATCCTTCGGATTTCTGAAAAATTGATCTCTACCGGCGTTTCCCGCCCAAAGAGATCCACGTTAATCGTCACGGACTGCTTGTTATGGTTCATGGACTGAATCACCCCAACGGTGTCCTTCCATATTCCGCCCATCACGATCACGGTATCACCTTCTGCAAAATCAACTGTGACATTTTCGGTTTGGATTCCCAGCGGCCGCATCTCAGCTTCTGTGAGCGGAACTGGCTTGGAACCAGGTCCAACAAAGCCTGTAACGCCCCTGGTATTTCTCACCACATACCAGGTATCGTCATTCATAATCATATGAATCAGAACATATCCCGGAAACATCTTCTTCTGAACCTGCTTTTTCGCACCGTTCTTCATTTCCACCACATCCTGCATGGGAACTCTCACTTCAAGAATCTGTTCCTCCAGATGTCTGTTTTCAATCGTCTTATTAATGTTGGCCTTTACCTTGTTCTCATACCCGGAATAGGTATGCACTACATACCAGTTTGCCTCTGACATACAATCACCCTCACCCTTATAAAGTTACCAGAAAATCAATCCCATAGGTAATGATAATATCCAGTATTTTAATGATGATCCCCAATGCCACGGAAGTAGCTACGACGGCTATCGTCTGCCGGGTCAGTGATTTCCTGTCTGGCCAAATGATTTTCTTGAATTCAGCCTTTAACCCTTTGAACCAGCTCTTTTTTGGGGCTTTATCCGCCTTAACAGCTGTATCTCCCATCGTTCACTTTCCTTTCCGACTTGTCCCTACTTCGTTTCCTTGTGCATGGTATGCTTTCTGCAGAATCGACAGTATTTCTTTGTTTCCATTCTGTCCGGGTGATTCTTTTTCTCTTTTGACATGTTGTAATTTCGCTGCTTACACTCCGTACATGCCAATGTGATTCTTACGCGCACGACTTCCACCTCCGCTTGCTTTCATTTTCCTGGTGACCTGCAAGAGCCACCGTTTTTTAGGCATAAAAAAAAAGCCTACTTCCATTCGCTCTGTCATCTTACCACGGAAACAGGGGCCATGTCAAGGAGTTTTCGAAGCTTTTCTGGGTTATGAGGTTATGAGAAATGTGCAAATGCCTTTACATCCCGGCCAATTATCCGTATAATAAAATTATCCTGATCAACGTTGCCACAAGAAAGCAGGTGAGAAGTATTATGACAGAAAAAGAGCTATTACAAAAAAATATTGAGGAATTTTCAAGGCTCCAGACCTATATGCTATTATCTGCAAAGGATTCCGATGCATATAAGGTAATGAAAGAGCGCTACATTGAATTGAAAGTAATCCTGACCGCCTGTGGGGTGAATCTCACAGAACTTGACAGAGTAAAAGAATAGCATCTAGCAAAGGGGCAGCCTCATTTCCGGCTGCCCTTTTTTTCTGTCTCAATCAAGCTTTAATTCTTTTACCCACTTTTCCAGTTCCGGTTTTGAAATTCTCCCGTTGAAGAGCCTTCCCTCTACAATCCTGGCCGAATCCGCCACGCTTCCCCGAAGCTCCGCAGCCGCTTTTCCAAAGCCGCTTCCCCCGGATGTGGCAAACAGCACAATGGTTTTTCCTGCGAAATCTCCCTGCTCCAGGAAGGTATTGATAATGGTGGGGGCCACATACCACCAGATGGGGAAGCCCAGGAATACCACCTCATATTCCTTAAGGTCCGGCGCCCCCTTTTTTATAGCTGGGCGGAAGGATTTATCCCCCATTTCCACAGAGCTCCGGGAGCTTTTATCCATCCAATCCAGATCTGCAGATGTATAAGGGATCTCCGGAACAATCTCATAGAGATCCGCTTTAACCACCTCCGCCAGGCTCTGCGCTGCTTTCCTGGTGGTGCCTGTTGCACTGAAATACGCTACTAACTTTTTGCTCATGGTTATCTCTCCTTTTTCTCCATATTATTGCCTCAGGTAATGGGCGCCGGATTAAAAATACACATATCATTGTGGAACCCATACCGGTCGCTGCAGGGGGCTTTTATCCCGCTGGCCACATCCAGTATCATATCAAAAATCTCCTGCCCCACCTCCGCAATGCTCCGCTCACCGGTAGCCACATCCCCCGCCGAGATGTCAATAAGGTCAAACCAGTGATTCTTCAGCTCATTGCGGCTGCAAACCTTGATAACCGGACAGATCTCCAGGCCATAGGGCGTCCCCCGGCCGGTCATAAATACCTGTAGCCCAATGCCGCTGGCCACCTGGCTGGGGCCGCATACAATATCGCTGGCCGGGGTGGCTCCGTAAATAAGGCCATGCTTTGTGGGCTTCTCTGCTAGGGATAGCACCTGCACAATGGGGCTGGTGCCGCTCTTTGCAATGCTTCCCATGGCCTTCTCCACAATATTGGCCAGGCCGCCCTTTTTATTTCCCGGCGTGGGATTTGCATCCCGGCCCACGCCTCCGGCTGCCAGATATTCGTCATACCATCTCATCTCCTCCGCCAGCCGATCCCGGGTGTGTGCATCCACACAGCGCCTGGCCAGAATATGCACCCCGTCCCGCACCTCTGTCACCTCACTGAACATCACCGTGGCGCCTCCCCGGACCAGCATATCTGCCGCATAGCCTGCGCTGGGATTGGCGGAAATTCCCGAAAAAGCATCGCTTCCCCCGCACTGCATGCCTACAAACAAATCCTTTAAGGGCAGCTCCTCCCTGGTTCTTTGGTTCAGCCTCTCAAGCTTTCTCTCCGCCATCTCCGTAATGGCCCTCATCATGGCATCATGGCCGGCATAGTCCTGGAGTGTCAGTACATTTTCCGACGTAATGTCCTCCTTGGGAAGAATCCGATCATAGGTCAGCTTCTCACAGCCCAGCCCTACTACCATGATCTCCCCGCCAAAATTGGGATGACGGATAAGATTGGCAATGGCCCGGATAGGAATGGGAGCCAAGGGCGCCTGAATGGCTACCCCGCAGCCATAGGGATGGGTCACAGCCACCACGCCATCCACATGGGGATATCGGGGAAGCAGCTCTCTTTTTATCTGCTCCACCGCCACCTTTACAACCCCGGCCGCACATTGTACGGTAGTTACAATCCCCAGGAGATTCCTGGTCCCTGCAGGCCCTTTGGCATTTTTGTATCCCATCCAGGTGGTTCTGGAAGGCTTTGGAAGCTCCTCTGGCCTTACAAGCTCTGTGCCAAACTCCATATTGTCCAAGGAAGGGCTCTCCGGCAAATCCAGCATATGCTCGTTGATCCAGTCCCCTCTCTTAATATCCCTCAGCGCATAGCCCAGTACCACGCCATAACGGATCACCGCTCCCTTGGCCGGAATATCACACAGGGCTATCTTATGTGCCTGGGGAATATCCTGACGAGCCTTCAAGCCTTCCATTATTTCTGTGCCAGCCGCTATATCCCGAACTGCCACTACCACATTATCCTGATCCTTCATCTTTACGTATAAGCGTGCCATGGGCTCCTCCTGTTTCTGTTTTTTCTAGTAATAAAAGCATAACATTATTTCTCCGTGAATTTCAATCCTGTTTTTAAAAATATATGGTTAAACGATATCGTTTAATCAGGCAACAAATGCTCAGATTGTTGGGGAGTTATTTATGCAAAGGGATATTTTACAGGCAAAATTGATATTGAAAAGATTATGGTATCCAAGCCAGAATACCAAGAGGGCAATAGGTATCAGACTTTGGAAATCTACTACAATGGCGTAGGTATCATCAGAGAGCCAACGCCAGAGGAAATGGATGAACTGTTCCAAAAGCGGTTTAGAGAGCAGGAAATCCGCAAAAACGGCATAGCCGCAGGCTACACCGTTTCAGAGAACACGAAATCTTATATTGAGATACCAGGCTTGTTGGGGCACCTTCCTTACGGAGGGTGCCCCAAGTGACAGGTTTTTATTGTTTCACCTGCCTACCTAGAAAGGAGCATCTCATTTTCTGAAATCCTCTTTTCTTACTTTTTCATTTTCCGGCCTTATAAATATTTCTGCAGAGTTTTCCGTACAGCCCCCGGACCTTCCAGCAGATCAACAAACATATATTCTATTTTTTCAGAAAGGCCGGCCTCTACCAGATTCACACCGAATATACTCTCGTTTGTCAAAATCTCCTGAAGCTGTCCTGTGTAGGTAGCCGGCTCTCCCAGACGGATTCCGGACAATTTTGCCTGGAGCTCCTCCTTTAAGGGATCCGGGCTTACCTCAAAGGCCTTCCCTGCATCGTCCACGCCTAAAAGATAGCGCAGCCATCCGGCCAGAGCCAGGGGCAGGCTTACCAGAGCATCCATACTCCGGCCCTGGGCCACATAGCTCTTTACCGTCTCCCCAAAGCGCACCCCCACCTTCTGGCTGGTGTCCGTGGCAATCCGCTGAGGCGCATCCGGCATAAAGGGGTTGGGTAAACGCTGCTCCACCACCTCATCCAGAAATGCCCGGGGACTTAAAATCTTGGGATCTGTCACCACAGGCAGGCCCTCCTCATAGCCCAGACGCCGGATAAGCTTGACTATGTCCTCATCCTTCATCTCGTCACAAATGAGAGTGTAGCCCAACATACAGCCATACACACTCATGGCCGTATGAAGAGGATTGAGACAGGTGGTTACCTTCATCTTCTCCGTCATATTCACCGTTTCTCTGTCCGTGAGATAGGCTCCCGCCTTCTCCAGAGCCGGCCGACCATTGGGGAAGCGATCCTCCACCACCAGATACTGGGGACGCTCTGCATTCACAAAGGGGGCATAAACAGCTCCGTTTGCCGTGTGAATGGGCGTCATATCCGCAATGCCGTCCGCGGCCAAAAGCTCCTCTACCTTCTTGTGGGGCCGGGGCGTAATCTTGTCAATCATGCTCCAGGGAAAGGCTACGGTTTTCTCATCCTGCAAATAATCCAGGAATCCGGCCTCCGCAAAGCCCTTCTCCACCCAGGCCTTTGCCAGCTCCACCACGCTGCCCTTTAGTCTCTCTCCGTTGTGGCTGCAGTTGTCCATGCTCACAAGAGCCAGGGGCAGCCTCCCTGCCTGATAACGGGCATACAAAAGTGCCGTCACCAAAGCCATTACACTTTTCGGCGCTCCAGGGCCCTCTGCCATATCCTTCTGTACTGCCGGCAGATATTCTCCCTTCATATCCTTGAGGGCATAGCCCTTCTCCGTAATGGTAAAGCTTACCATCTGCAGGGAGGGCGCCGTAAAAATCTCCCTTGCCCGGTCCATAAAGGCGGTGTCACTGCTGTCTGCATGGAGGCATTCTGCAATGGCTGCCATAACCTCCTTACTCACAGAGCCGTCCGCATTCATGGTGGCGCTCAAGGTTAAATTGTCAAAGGGCCGGTATACCAGGTCTGCCTGATTGGCCGAGGAGGTATCTAAGGCAATGATTCCGCTTTTCTCCAGTCCCTTATTCAGCAGCTCCTGCTGCAGCTGAGCGATAAAGATGCGGAAAATATTCCCAGCTCCCACATGCACCCAGACGGGAGCCTTTTTGGTCTCGGCCTTCATGGCCTCCAGGTCAAATTTGGGAAGAAGGGTGCCTGTAGCCTCCCATTCTGCTGCCTGGTTCTTTATGGAAGCAACATTTAATTGTAGCATTGGCGTTTCTCTCCTCTTACTTTCCCTTGGCATTCTTGTCAATGGCTTCCCACAGTCCGTTTAAATAGGTAATGCCCAAGGCCCGGTCATAGAGACCATAGCCGGGACGTCCCACCTCATCCCAAATCATGCGTCCGTGATCCGGGCGCACATAGGTATCCGGACAGGTATCGTAAATAGCTTTCATAATCTCGTACATATCCAGATCTCCGTCCGTGGATAAATGGCTGGATTCCCTAAAGCACCGGTCGCTGCCCAGATGCTTTACATTGCGCACATGGAGGCAACCAATGCGATTCATGGACCCAAAGTGGCGGATCATGACCGGAATGTCATTGTGCACATTGCTGCCCAGAGAACCGGTACACAGACAGACCGTGTTGGCCGGACTGTCATGAAGGGCAAGGATCCTGTCATAGCCTGCCTGATCATGGGCCAGACGGGGCAATCCGAAAATAGGCCAGCCCGGATCATCCGGATGACAGGCCATGACTACGCCTACCTCCTCGCAAACCGGAATCACGGCATCCAGAAAATACTTAAAGTTTTCCAGAAGCTTTTCCTCGTCCACGCTCTTATAAAGCTCCATCACCCGCTCCAAATCTGCCAGACGCTCCGGCTCCCAGCCCGGCAGGCTAAAGCCATTGGAATCTGCCGCTGTTTTCTGTACCACCTCCATAGGGGTCATGTTGCCCAGCTCTTTCTCATCAAAATACAGGCTGTTGCTGCCGTCCTCGGGAATCTCCCGGGCCAGATCCGTCCGCAGCCAGTCCAGCACCGGCATGAAGTTGTATACAATCACCTTCACCCCGTACTTTGCCAGGTTGCGAATGCAGATCTTATAATTCTCTATGTAGGCATCCCGGGTGGGCAGGCCAAGCTTAATATCCTCGTGGACATTGACGCTCTCAATCACCTCAACCTCCAGGCCCGCTCCATGGACATGCTCCACATAGGCCTTGATCTCCTCTTCCTCCCAAACCTCTCCTGCTGCCTTTTCATCCAACACGCCCATCAGGCCGCTGCAGCCGGGAATCTGGCGGATATATTTCAGGGAGATGGAGTCCCGCCCCTCCCCGTACCAGCGAAATGTCATCTTCATAAATTAATCTCCTATTTAAAGTTCCGTTAGAATCCTACTTCGCCCCCATGGGTCTGGAAGGAATTTTCATCCGCTTTGCGGCTGCAAAATTCCTTCCGGGGGCTCATCCGGATTCTAACTGTTTTATGTTTTTATTTCCAGTACCGTTAGAATCCTACTTCGCCCCCATGGGTCTGGAAGGAATTTTCATCCGCTCTGCGGCTGCAAAATTCCTTCCGGGGGCTCATCCGGATTCTAACTGTTTTATGTTTGTATTTATTTAATTATCGTCGCACTTCCACAGGCCCAGGGCCGGGGTTCCCACGTAGTAGAATTCCTCTCCGTCCTCGGTGGTGTTCCAGCCGTCCTTTAATACTGCCGGGTTGTAGCGCTTAGCCATCTCCTCGTAATCGGCCCACTGGTAGCCCACCTGCTCGATCTCCTCCTTGGACAGGTTCTCCGGGCGGGTGGCGTAGGTTACGGTGAAGCGGCCGTCTGTGGAGCCCTGGATGAGATGGGCGGCGCTCATGGTCTTGCCCTCGAAGGCGCCCTGCTTATAGAGATCCAGCACATAGTCCCGTCCCTTGTAGCCGTACCGGCGGGTCATGGCATCCATCTCGTCATTCTCTCCAAAGGCCTTTACGCCGGGGGCCAGAATCAAAAGCTCGCCTCCGTCGGCCACAGCCATCCGGGTGCGGTACACGCCCTTGTTGCCCACCCAGGTGGTTTTCAGCTCCTCGGGATCCAGATAGGTGACCATCTTCTTGGCCCGGCGCTCCACATGGACAATGTTCAGCTCCTGGCTCAGCTCGCAGGCCAGCTCAAAGGGCCGACGGGAATCTCCCATATACAGTCCCTGGAGAATCACGCCCTTCTCCGTCTCGCTGGTCACAGTCTGTAAAAAGGTCACCGGCAGCTTTCCGTCAATAAAATGCTGCTGGGCATAATCGTAAAGCTTCCGGGCCGGGCTGTCCATAACTCCAAGAGCCTGCTCCATGCCGCAAATGGCGGAGAGCATGTGGGACTTGTTAATCATAGAGCGGCCTCCCAGGCCCACAAAGAGGTTCTTGGAGTAGTTGGCCATTCCTACCACCTCATGGGGCACCACCTGGCCCACGGAGAAAATCCGGTCATAGCCTCCGTCCACCAGCAGGTGGTTTACCTCTACCTCGATCTCCTCCTCATAGAGACCCTCGCTGATCCCGCCAACCACCTCCGCCGGAACCGCGCCCAGCTTTACCGTATCGCTCTGCCACCGGTGAATCAGAATATGCTCCTTTGGCACCACATCCCCGAAAAACTTCTGAATCTCCCCATCATCCATAGGCATATGGGTTCCCAGAGCCGGAATCACATGGACCACAGCTCCCCGGGCCGTGAGATATCGGTACATGATCTGGGTAATCTCCCCTGCATAGGAATAGCAGCGGGTGTAATCCGGAGGCACAATCAGCACCTTTCCAAGCTCCGTGTACTGGTTAAGCAGCTCCTCCACGGCCTGCTCCAGCTCTTCCCGGCTGATGCCCTCCCGGTTGGTTCTGTAAATTTCCTTCATAGCTTCCTCCATGGCTCCGGGGGAACCTTCCCCCGGGCCCTCCATCAATCCTTATGTATACGGGTGCATCTTCCCACCCATACCGCACAAGCGTTTCCTGAAAATCAATCCTTACATATACGGATACACTGCCCTGCCGGGGAACTAGAAGGTAACAATCACCTTCAGATAATTGCCGGGGTTTTTCTCAATGTCAATGATAGTGTCTGCCGCCTCTTCCACAGAAATCACCTTGGTGAGAATCTTCATCATATCCACTTTCTTGGTCATAATCAGATCCAGAGCTTCCTCAAACTCTCCGGCGCTGGTCCGGGCGCCCCGGATATCAATCTCTTTCTTGGTAATCATATCTGTAGGCAGGCTGGTCTCCTTCTTGGGCCATCCTGTCAGCGTAATGCGGCCTGCGTGGCACACGTAATCCAGGGTGCTGCGAATAGCCACGTTTGCGCCGCTGCACTCCATCACCTGCTGGGCCATAACGCCGCCGGTAATCTCCCGAATCCGCTCCACGGGATCCTCCTTGCCAGAGTTAATGGTATACTCAATGCCCAGGCTCTTGGCAAAATCCAGTCTCTCCTGCACCAGATCCAAAAGAATCGCATGTCCGCCGTAGGCCTGAGCCACCAAGCCGGCCACCAGACCAATGGTTCCCGCGCCGATTACCGCACAATACTCTCCCTCTTTGAAGCCGCCTCTGTGAATGCCGTGAAGGGAAATGGTCAGGGGCTCAGCCATAGCGGCCTGCTCCCAGGTCATTCCGTCCGGAATCTTAATCAGCATATCTGCCGGGTGACAATAATATTCTGCCATTCCTCCGTCCACATGAACACCCAGCACCTTCAAATCATTACAGCAGTTGGTCCGGCCAATGCTGCAGGGATAGCAGTTCCCACAATACAGATAGGGATCCACCACTACCTTATCCCCGGGCTTTAAACCATTCTTATTGTTCTCCGGAATGGACACAATCTCCCCGGCCAGCTCATGACCGATAATGCGGGGATAGGACACCAGACCATTGGTTCCCCGGAAGGCTCCGATATCGCTTCCGCAAATGCCTGCCGCCTTAATCCGAATCAGGGCCTCTCCCTCCTTGGGCACCGGTTTCTCCAGATCCACACAGGCTACCTCCCAGGGCTTCTCCAATTTGATTGCTTTCATAATATTCTTTCCTTTCTATCTTTTGCCCCTTATAGTTTTGGGCATTTCGATCTGTTTTTTCGTCAAGACGTATGACGTTCTACCTCTTACTCTGAGTGTAGCACAGCAGGCGGTTACTGTCAAGCACTTTTCCTGTTTTTTCCACCTGTTTTTGTCCTTTTTTCATCAGAATGCCGAACCTGCTTCTTCTTTATTTCATCACATTTCACCAAAATCTTGTAAATTCTCCTTGTGGAATTCCAATTTATTTGCTAGAATATGTATGAATATACCTTCTATAACGGTATATCCCGCAGCGCAAGGAGACAACATGAGTGAAAATTTGTTTGACAGCATTAAAGAAAAGGAACAGCCTCTGGCCGAGCGTATTGCCGACCAGATTTCCAATCTGATCATTGACAGGCAGATTTCCGCAGGACAAAAACTGCCCAATGAATTTGAGCTGGCCAAGCAGCTAAACGTGGGACGCGGCACCATTCGGGAAGCCGTTAAGCTTCTTGTGGCTCGAAATGTCCTGGAAATCCGCCGGGGACGAGGCACCTTTGTGGCCAAGCACACCGGGGTAATTGAGGATCCCTTTGGCTTTGCCTATATTTCTGACGAGATGAAGCTGGCCAATGATCTGCTGGAAATCCGTCTGCAGCTGGAGCCCTGGGCTGCCGCCCTGGCCGCTGAACGAGCCACTGCCGCAGATCTGCAAATCATGGAGGATGCCTGCAATGAGGTGGATGCTCTGTGTCAGCAGGGAAAAAATTATCTCAAGGCGGATGAACGCTTCCATGTATCCATCGCCCGATCCACACAGAATCTAGTGGTTCCCAAGATCATTCCCGTGATCATTTACAGCGTTCATCAGTTAGGCCCTATGAATTTTGCTTCTCCGGATTTTTCCCATACCCTGCAGTACACCATAGAAACCCATCACCGGGTATTGGAGGCTATCCGCAGGCGAAACTCCGAAGCCGCCCGGACAGCCATGTATGATCATCTGATCATCAACCGGGCCACTATCACGGAAAAAGAGACTTAAAAGATTGGTTAACACCAATTTTAACACCTGATTTCTGAAAAAGAGAGAATTCCATGTGATTTGCGCTTTTCCAAGCCCTGACATCCCATGAGATTCTCTCTTTTCTTTCCAGCCCTTTTCCCCTTTTTTATTTTATTACCATCAAATGCAGGAGCATTTCATATTGTCTCAAGTTCCTTTTCCCCTTGTGTGTGGTGTGGATTATCTATGACACGATTGCTCATATGCTTTGCAATCCTTTTCCCCTTGTGTGTGGTGTGGATATATGGTAGGATCATAATTATTTTTTGTCTTATAAAAAAATTTGCGAGATATGGGCAACCAGCGCCCCTCTCTGTTCGTTCTATGGATGTAAGGACCACAACACCCCGAACAGGACGAAAGGAGAGGCAATTATGCTGGAGGATTTCATCAGACGCATGATCCAGGCAGTCATCGAATCATTCCCCATCAATGAAGCGAAAAAAGCGAACATCCTGGGGAGCATCATAGACCAGGAAAAGATAGAGGAGGACCAATAAATTATGTACTGTACTTCCTGTGGAAAACAAATTGCAAACGACGCCGTATTTTGCCGGTACTGCGGAAAGCCTACTTCCCAGGACGGCGCGCTTGCCGATCTGGTGGCCGCGGCGCGCATGGGCAATCAGGACGCCGTCAGCGCTTTATATGAAAAGACTTACAGTAAGGTCTATTACACCGTAAAGTCCATGATCAAGAATGAGGACGCGGTGTTTGATATTGTACAAGACACTTACATAAAGGCATTCGCCCACCTGGACAGCTTCCAGGGTGACACGAAGTTTTTACCCTGGGTACGGCAGATTGCCGCCAACACAGCCCGGGATTGGCTGAAGAAGAAACGTCCTCTGCTGTTTACGGAGCTTAGCTCCAGCGATGAGCAGGCTACCCCCGTGGAGGAGCTGTTTCCGGATGAGCGCAGCGAGAATCTTCCGGAGCTGTTCATCGACCAAGAGGAGACAAAGCGCCTGCTCCGCGAAATCATCGAGGAATTACCGGAGGATCAGCGCGCTGCCATCGGTATGTTCTACTACGAGGAGCTGTCCGTAAAAGAGATTGCCGCCGCCATGGAGGTCTCTGAGAGCGCGATTAAGAGCCGGCTGATGTACGGGCGGGGCAAAATCGAAAAGAAGGTCCGGGAATTGGAGAAGCAGGGCACAAAGCTCTACAGCCTGTCTCCAATTCCATTCCTGCTGCTGCTTTTCCGCAACCAGAAGGTATATGCGGCCGAGGCGCCGGATGGTCAGCTCCTTCAAACCATCCTTGCTTCGCGGCCCATGGGCGCCACCACAGCCGCGGGGGCTTTCAAGAGCACGGGTACGGCCGGAACGACGGCTGGCGCCTTCCAGGGTGTAGGTATGGCCGGAACGACGGCTGGCGCCGAAACAGCTGGCGCCGCTTCGGCTGGCACAGCCGCCATATCTGGCGGCCTTGGCGCACTAAAGACCGGACTCATCGCTTTTGCCGCCATGGCGACTGTGGGCCTTGGCGTTTTTGGCGCTACCCAGATGGCCTCCCTCTTTGATGAGCATCAGGAATCGTCGGCCATGGAGGACGACATGGACCGGGAGGATTCGAAGATCCGGGAGGAGGCAAAAGTCCGGGAGGAGACAAAGGTTCCGGAGGCCCTGGAAGAACCGGAGGAGCCCAGCCCCATCGACGAGACCCTGGAGCAGTATCGTATCATCCTTGGACAGGCGGACAGTTATGAATTTGGGGAAACCATCCCTGGCTTTGAGACAGCAGGCTACCGGTATGCTCTGGTGCAGATGCAGCCGGACGACCTGATTCCCACACTACTGCTGGAAAAGGAAGAAAGGGATGCATATGGATGCGTGATGTGGACCCGTATTTTCCAATATGACCCGAACACAAAAACCGTACATCAGCCCGCCGAGGCGATTCCGGGCGGAATCCGGGGCGGCCTGTCTATAGCCGGGGACGGGAACGGAATACTGGATATAGCATGGTTCGGTGCAGAATTGCATGGATATGTTACACGAATCACACTGGAGGGAGATTCCCTCAAGCAGGACACTCTTTGGACAGGCCAGATCAACCTGATGCCCGACTCCATCACCTTTAGTGGCATCGAATGGCAAGAGATCGGGGATCTGTCCGCGCTGAATGACTGGACAACGCCTGATTCAGGTGGGACATCGCCGTCCGAGCCTGCCCCCACCGACGCACTTCCCACCGACGGGGACCGCATCGTGCTCACCGGCACTTTGGGCACATACAGTTATGACGAGATCATCGCGCTGCAGGGACAGCCTGACCCCAATGCCCCGTATTATGATGAAGCTTTCTTCGCACGTGAGCGGAGCAGAATCTATCACGTGATCCTACTGGATACGCCGCAGACTTTGCACATCAGGCAACTCGACGAATATATCAGCGCTGAGGCCTCAATGATCTGCATTGGAGCGATTGATGATATAGACCAGTATGAGGGCCGGCATATTACGTTCAGCATCGATCCGGACACTTCCTGGTGGCCCACCGACACGTCGCTGCCCCTGGATCAGCCCTATGCCAATGATATCCGTATCTTTGACGGGGAAAATTTTAGAGATCTGGAGCCTTGATGAAAAGATTTCCGCCTTGAAATCCCACAGGTGAAAAAATTTTTTTGATTTTTTGAAAAACCTGCAACCACCCGGCTTCCTTCGTCGTTTCATAGGTATAAACAAAGCAAGCAAAACTACTTTTGAAAAGGAGATCACGACTATGAAATGTTTTAACCATCTTGAAAGAGAAGCTGTAGCAACCTGCCAAAAATGCGGAAAGGGATTGTGTAAAGCATGTGCCGAAAAGCATACGCCTTGTCTGTGTGATGCCTGTGCCGCCCAGATTCAGAGGAACCAGCAGCAGCAAGCCCAAAACAGGGAAGCGCAACGAAAGCAGAAATATAAAAACGCTCTGATTGACACTCGCAGCGAGTTTATAGTAACGGCTGTGCTTGGTGTTCTCGTCGGTATTCTTTTTGTATGGCAAGAGACTACGCATGAGAATGTGGACACCAGTTTTATCGGGTATGCAGAACTGTTCTTCGGTGGGTTCTGTATTCCATTTGGCTGGAAATTCCTTACATATCTGCAATCGTTCTTTCCTGTTTCATTATTTGGAACATTTTGGTTTTGGTTTATATATTTAGCAGTTAAGGTGTTTCTCTCCATTTTGGTTGGAATCCCCGCCTTTCTTTATCAGCTGGTGAAAGTAATCCTAACCCAAAGCAAAATTAACAAGCTGAACCACCCTCTCTTGCTAAGAGCACACACGGTGGAAAAAGAGTAAATTTTGTGTTCTGCGGCGTTACTTTTCCTATTACTTTCAATCGAGTAAGGGAACGCCCTTCTCCCCTACTCGTGCGCCGGACACTCGCCAGCCTTTGCTGACACGTTTCCTCTGGGTGCCCGTGTGCATAGCAAAGGGGCCGTCTATTTCCCGACTGCCCCTCTTTTATGCTTTTCTTTATCCACCCTTTATTTTTCGTGGTCTCTTCCTATTCTACCTCATTTCCCCATGATCTCTCCCTACTCTACCTCATTTCCCGTGGTCTCTCCCCGCACATAGGCCATGGCATTGCCCAAAGTGGTCTCACTGATGGCCGACAGGGCCTCCTCCGTAAAAAATCCCTGGTGAGAGGTGATAAGCACATTGGGGAAGGACAGGAGGCGGGCAGTCACAGAGCTCTCCAGAATCTCATCGGACCGATCCGCAAACACATTCTTTTTCTCCTCCTCATACACATCCAGCCCCACTGCAAAAAATTTCCGCGCCCGGATTCCCTCAATCAAATCCTCCGTCTTTACCAGGCCTCCCCGGGAGGTGTTTACCAAAATCACCCCATCCTTCATTTTTCGTATGGTCTCCCTGTTTATCATATGATAATTCTCATCCGTCAGTGGACAGTGGAGGGTAATGAGATCACTCCTGGCCAAAAGCTCATCCAGCTCCACATATTTGACAAAATCCAGGGCCGGATTCTCATATTTATCGTAGGCCAGCACCTTCATGCCAAATCCATGACACAGCCGGGCCATAGCCGCGCCAATCTTTCCGGTTCCCACCACGCCGGCGGTTTTCTCATAAAAGTTAAAGCCCAGCATACCTGTAAGGCTGAAATCATTCTCCCGCACCCGCACATAGGCCTTGTGGATCCGCCGATTGGCTGCCAGAGCCAGGCCCATGGCATGCTCCGCCACGGCCTCAGGAGAATACCCCGGCACTCGCAGCACCCGGATTCCATATTCCTTTGCCATGGAAATATCCACATTGTTAAAACCGGCGCAGCGCATGAGGATCAAACCCACCCCCCGCTGATGCAAAACCTCAATGGTCTTGGTTCCCACATCGCAATTCACAAAGGCGCACACCGCATCATACCCCTTGGCCAAACGGGCCGTATTGGGTCCCAGGGTGGGCTTTAGATAATCGATCTGAATATCCGGATATCCCCGTTTCTTTTTCTCAAAGGATTCCTCATCGTAGCTCTTGGTGTCATAAAATAAAATTCTCAGCATGGCACATTCCCTTTCCGTTTCCATAGATTCATAGACATTGTTTTTCCTAGTATGTCCCTCTTTTCTTTTGCCTATGAAAATTCCGCCCCATTTTTCTTTTTGTATTCTGTTCCCCAGGAAAACATAGCATCCAAAACAGGTTTTAGGCTAAAGCCTGTCTCCGTAAGCGTGTATTCCACCCGTGGCGGTACTTCGGGGTAAATTTTACGGGTAAGCAGCCCGCTGGCTTCCATGGAACGCAAATTGGCAGTCAATACCTTTTGGGAAATATTTCCAACTAATTTTTTCAGCTCTCCAAAACGCTTTGTGCCTTCCAGCAGATCACGAATAATAAGCACCTTCCAGCGGTCACTGATAAGCATTAAAGTAGTTTCTACCGGGCAGGCAGGTAAATTTTTTTCCATCGAAATCCCCCATTTCTCCACAATCGTTTCTTTTAGGTAACTACAGCACAATAAAGTGCTTACTTTACGTTTTCTCCCTACGGATATATTATAATCTTGCAAGCCGGAAAAAACAATTCGGAAACAAAATAAAAAGCAAAACAGGAGGAATGAAATGATGAAAATGGCAGTTATTTGTGCAAACGGAAAAGAGGGCAGGTTGATTGTTAAGGAAGCGATTGCAAGAGGAGCCGATGTTACCGCTGTTGTGCGCGGAGAAAATCAGTCAACAGCTACAAAGGTCCTTAAAAAAGACCTGTTTGATTTGACCACAGCTGATTTGGATGGCTTTGATGTTGTGATTGACGCCTTTGGCGCGTGGACGCCGGAAACACTGCCGCAACACAGCACCTCTTTAAAGCATCTCTGCGACCTTGTAAGCGGCAAGGAAACAAGGCTTCTTGTTGTAGGCGGGGCGGGCAGCCTGTATGTGAACCCGGAGCATACCATACAGGTCATGGACGGGGCAGATTTCCCGGAAATCTTCAAGCCGCTTGCCTCTCATATGGGAAAGGCCCTTGATGAGCTTCGTGCCAGAACGGATGTAAAATGGACATATCTCAGTCCTGCCGGGGATTTTCAGGCAGACGGGGAAAGAACCGGAAAATACATTTTAGGCGGCGAGGAATTAACCTTGAACGCTAAGGGAGAAAGCGTCATCAGCTATGCCGACTATGCGGTTGCCATGGTTGACGAGGCGTTAAACGGAAACCACATACAGCAGAGAATTTCAGTTGTGGCAGAATAAGCGGATTGGAAAATCAATCAGTCATATGAAGAAATCCCTCTGCCACGTAAAAAGGCAGGGGGATTTTTTGCAGGAGGAGGCATGTATGACACAGGAAGAAAGACTTCTTTATCTGATAAAATATCTCATAAGCGAAGATAGCGAATTAACATCATTAGATATCCCTGCAAAGCTCCCCGCCAGGAAGCGTCTTTTGCGCTCTCTGATGAATGTCCGCCCGCCAAAACCGACTGCAAAAGATTTTTTGAGAGTACAGGACGAATATTTGCAGGAGGAACAGGCCGGAAAGGGCATTATCTCCTTGGAAGATATTTCCTTCGTGAAATCCGGCATTTATTTGTGGCAAGGCGATATTACACGTTTATCTGTGGACGCCATTGTAAATGCTGCTAACAGCGCTATGCTGGGTTGCTTTGTCCCCTGCCACGGGTGTATTGACAATGCCATTCATTCGGCCGCGGGTGTGGAGCTCCGCCTGGAATGTTTCCGCATGATGGAAAAACAGAAAGTAAAAGAGCCTGCGGGGAAGGCCAAAATAACAAAAACCTATAATCTTCCCTGCCGTTACGTTCTCCATACGGTAGGTCCCATCATCTATGGGGAGGTCACAAAAAGAGACTGCGACCTGTTAGCAGACTGTTACCGTTCCTGTCTGGAGCTTACCGCAGAGTATCAGCTGAAAAACATTGCTTTTTGCTGCATTTCTACGGGAGAATTTCATTTTCCCCATGAGACTGCCGCTAAAATAGCAATCCAAACAGTCAAAGCGTATCAAAAAAAGAATCCAGGCAGTATAGAGGTGATTTTTAATGTTTTCAAAGATCGGGACTATGAAATCTACAGACAGTTATTGGGATAATATGGAAAAAAGGCGTTCTCTGGAAAAGGCCAAAATAGAAATCCAGAATGCAGACGCTATCTTAATAGGAGCAGGAGCGGGACTGTCAACCTCTGCCGGATTCACTTATTCCGGAAAGCGGTTTCAAGATAATTTTCCGGATTTTATAAAAAAATATGGTTTTAAGGATATGTATTCGGCGGGCTTTTATCCCTATGAAACATTAGAAGAACATTGGGCCTACTGGAGCCGCTACATTTTTATAAACCGTTATCAGGATGCACCTAAAAACGTGTATCAGGATTTATATCGTCTGGTACGAAAGAAGGACTATTTTGTTTTAACAACAAATGTTGACCACTGTTTTCAAAAGGCGGGGTTTGATAAGCATAGACTTTTTTATACACAGGGCGACTATGGGTTATGGCAGTGTTCAAGGCCTTGTCACAATAAAACTTATGATAATGAGGTCCTGATTAAAAAAATGGTTGCCGAACAGGAACATATGCGTATTCCGTCCGAACTAGTTCCACGCTGCCCGGTCTGTGGCGCGCCTATGTCAATGAATTTACGGGCAGACAATACCTTTGTGGAGGATAAGGGCTGGCATATGGCAGCAGACAGATATCAAGCCTTTATACGCCATCATAAGGATTGGAAAATGGTTTATCTGGAATTGGGTGTTGGCGGCAACACCCCGGGGATTATCAAGTATCCCTTCTGGCAGATGACAGCTGCAAATCCGGAGGCGGTGTATGTCTGTGTCAATTATGGGGAAGCGGTCTGTCCGCAGGAGATTGAGGGGCAGTCTGTATGTATAGATGAAGATATTGGAAAAATTTTACTTCAACTTACCAAATAAAATAAAAATAATCGCTGGAAATTTTCAGAGTATTTTGCTATAATTAAGAAAAACACAGAATCATCATGGGGCTTATCCGTTTTTTATCCGCAAAATAGCGGTTCCGCAAAGCCCTGCATGGGAGGAGGAACAGAAATGGCAAAACGAATCATCACCATCAATCGTATGTACGGCAGCAACGGGAGAAAGCTTGGGCAGGCCCTGGCTGAAGAGCTGGGCATCCACTACTATGACAGAGAGCTCATCGATCTGGCCAGTGAGCGAAAGGGCATTCCCTATGAGGAGCTGGTGAAGGTTGACGAAAAACGCGCCAGCCAGTGGCGTTATCCGGTGGAAAGCTCCACCCAGATGCAGCCCCAGTTCCGTTTTCATCCCATGAATGACATGCTCTTTCAGACGGAGAGTGAGATTATCCGGAATCTGGCCGAGACGGAGGACTGCATTATCATCGGCCGCTGCGCCAACCATATTTTAAGAGGCCGCTGCCTAAGCGTTCTCATCCATGCTCCCTTTGAGGTCCGGGTAAAAACGGTGGCCGCCAGAACCATTCTGGATGAAAAGACCGCTTACAGCGAGGTAAAAAAGATAGATAAGGAAAGGCGCAGCTATTACGAATACTTTACCGATGAAAAGTGGCTGAGCCCAGGCCAGTATGACCTGTGCATTGACAGCAGCCGTTTTACAGTGGAGCAGATTGTGCACATGCTAAAGGGAATGTACGAAACCCTCTAGGGTTCATGAAAACCATCCGGGAACCGCTTCCCGCAGTGCCTTATCAAAGGCAGCGAACTGTTCCTCCGTCACACCCTCATAGGGCGGATACAGACGTTGTGGGAATTCCGGAATGGAATATTTTACATAGAGCTTGTCATAGGCTCCATCCATCAGCCCTCCGGGAAGAAGGCCTAGCAGGGAATAAAAGGCGCTGAATTCCTGCACCATGTTCATAAGCGTCTCCCTGTCTTTGGTTTTTCCTGCCTCAAAATAGGCATGGGCCAGACGATAATTGATATTGCAGAAGGAGATTAGCAGGGAGGCCTCTCCCATCAGGCTTGCGTAGGCATAGGCATCCTCCAGGAAAAAGAACTGAAGGGGCAGATCCCGCTTCTGGAGATCGCAGATCTCTGCCAGGGTAGCGGCGGTGTGCTTCACGGCCACCAGGTTGGGAAGCTCCTCCGCGATCCGGGCATACTGAGCGCCTCCCAGCTTTTTCCGGGAGCGCAGGCCATTATTATAGTGCATAAAGGAGAATTCCGGAAAACGGTCACAGATATAATGCAAAAACGTCATAGCCTCTGTGTCTGACACAGCTCCCCAGGCGGGAAAGGATATCTGAAAGTCTGTGATGCCCTCCTTTCCCGCAGCTTCTATGCGCTCCAATATCTCGTCCGGGGACAGGCTGATAATGCCTACCATGGGCCGGACGCCCTCCCGTCCCTTTGTCTCATCCCCAAATGCCCGTACAATGTCTGAAAACTGCCGGTTGCTTACCGAATAGCCCTCCCCAGCCGTTCCAAACAGATAAATGCTCTTTATCTTCTGATCACAGAGCAGAGAAACCTCCCCACGGAAAAGCTTCTCATCAAATTGATAGTCTTTTGTCCAGGGAATGCAGGCCGTGGCCATAATCCCTCTGGGATACCGCTTTGTCATAAGAGTCATCACTCCTTTCTCTCCTTGTAAAATTGGACAGACCTTTGTCTATCATAAATCATTATATAGATTCCCTCCCACAAATACAAGAATCCTTTATAAAACATCCCTTTCTCAAAGGAAACATCCTGCCTGTCCAGAGACGGCGGGAAGAGATTACTCCCCTCCCATAACCTCCTCATAGGACGCATGCTCCTCCAGCTGTCGGCTAAGCCTGGGCATCTCTTTCAGGTTTCCCAGCAAAATCACCCCACAGAGGCGATTATTTCGAAAATAATATTTCTGGTATTGGCCCTTTCCCATATCCTGCAGCTCCACGGTCTTGTAATACAGCTCCGGATTTTTTCCATTGTCTCCCGCCGCAAACAGGGCCGTATGCATGCCGTGGAAGGTAAGGGCTGGTTCATGGAGAGTATACTCCAAAGCCTCTCCGGCCGCATTGGCCCCCGCCGTCTCCCCCTGCTCCACAGCCTGGGCCCACACGCCGTAGCTTATCCCCTGATACTCCGCACAGTCTCCGCAGGCATACACATGGGGAATATTGGTTTCCATGTGGCGGTTTACCACCACCCCTCTTTGCACCTTTAGCCCCATGTGCCGGGCCAGCTCCACATTGGGACGTATTCCTGTGGAGAGAATCACCAGATCTGCGTCAAAGCCGGTTCCGTCGGACAGCCGCACACCGGTCACATGCTCCCTGCCCTCAATGGCTTCCACCTGTACCCCGGTATAGATGGCGATCCCCTGCTTCTTAGCCAGCTGCATCAGCTCCCCTCCGGCTACCTGATCAAGCTGTCGTCCCATAAGCACAGGAGCGGCCTCCAGCACAGTGACCGAAAGCCCGGCCTTTTTAAGCTCCCAGGCCGCCTCCAGCCCCAGAACCCCTCCTCCGATAACGATTCCGTTTTTTGCGGTTTTCAAAAGCTCTTCTATCCGTCGCACATCCGTCAGGCTTCGGATCACGCATACCTCCGGCAGCTCCCTGCCCTTTATGGGGGGAATCGAGCATTCACTGCCCAGAGCGTAAATCAGGCGTGTATACGGTACCCGGGTATTATCGCTCAGAATAACCTCCTGGCTGTCCTGATCTACGGCTTTCGCCTGTCTCCCCAATATCTGGGTAATCTGCTGCTCCTGGTACCATTCCCTTCCCGCAATGGCAATCTGCTCCGGAGAAAGCCCGGCCACCAGCGCCTTGGTCAGCATGGGACGATTGTAGGAGGCGAAAGGCTCCCGGGAAATCAAGGTTATGCTCCCGGTTTTATCCCGTTCCCGAACAGCCCTGGCCGCGTAATAGCCGGCAGCGCCGTTGCCCAGAATCACATACCTCTCCCTGGTATTATTGGAAAAGCTGCTCTCCCTAGCCTCCACAGGCACAAAGCTCTCCCGTCCTACGCCACACACAGGACATACCTCCAGGGAGGCATCAAAAATTTCTCCGCAGACCAGGCATTTCACAAGCTTCTGGCCTCCCTGCCTCCGGGACTGCTCCGGCTCCTTTTCCTGCACCATACACCCAAACTGATAGCCATACTCATAGGCGCTCAGAAGCTCTGCCTCATTGGGCTTAAATCGCACCCGGAAACCCTCCGCCACCTTCATTTTCAGCTGCTTCAATCTCTGGATTATATGGGGCACACCCTCCCCGCTCCATCCGTAGCTTCCAAAGGCTCCCCCATATTTTCCTCCGTGCGTGACGGGAAACATACCCAGTGTCAGATCCCAAATAGGCTTTAAGGCCTCTCCCACAATGGTGGGTGTTCCCAGTAGTATGCCGTCTGCAAACAGAAGCTCCTGGCTTACCTGCTGCGTGTCCGCCTCCACCATATTGTAAATCCGCACCTCCACATCCCCGCTGTCCCGGATTCCCTCCCCAATGCGCTGAGCCAGCTGGCCCGTATAGCCGTAGGCGCTCACATAGGGAATCACCACGGTCTTTTTCCGGTTGGGGTTCTCCACCTGAGACCACTGCCCATATTGGGCCATGACACTGCGAATCCGGTCTCCCACCAACACCGGCCCGTGTCCGGTACAGATCATGGTAATGTCCAAGTGCTGTATCTTGTCCAGGGCCCGAAGCATATAGGGCTTAAAAGGTCCGATGATATTATCATAATAATACTTAAGCGCTGTCTGGTAATCCTCTTCCCTCTCAATCCCACTGGAAACCACCTCCGGCAGACAGTAGTGAGAGCCAAAGGAATCGCAGGTGACCAAAATCTGCTCCTCCTCAATAAAGGTATACATGGTATCCGGCCAGTGCAGGTTGGGCACTTTAAGAAACCGAAGTGTCTTATTTCCTATGCTCATTTCCTGCTCGTCCTTTACGGCTATCCCCACAAAATCCCTGTTGACAATTTCCTTTAAAAAGCCCAGGGCACAGGAGGTTGCCAAAATCTTCATCTGGGGGCTGTATTCCAAAAGCCGCTCCACACTGCCTGCATGGTCCGGCTCTGTGTGGCTTACCACCAGATAATCGATCCGGCTCAGATCCGCCACCTCTCTCACTTTCTCCAGATACTCCTCCACAAACACTGCCTTTGCTGTCTCAAACAAGATTGTCTTGTCCCCGGCCTGCATCACATAGGAATTGTAGGTGGTGCCAAACTCCGTGTACATGATAATATCAAATACCCGAAGCTTCTCATCCATAATTCCTGTCCAGTAAAAATGCTCTCTTAATTGTACTGCCTTCATTGATAAGCTCCTTCCTGCCGCTATATTATTTCCCTGTCCGTATTTCCGGCAGACGTATGCAAACGTCCCTCTGTCTTTACAGGGCTCCTTCTATTGGAAATATTTTATCATGGGAAAAGACACTTTATGCATAGCGGGAGAAGCTTCTCCTCCAGCTACAGCACCAGCTCCGCTGCTCCAATAATTCCAAAATCCTTCTTAAGCTCCGCAAACCGAAACTCTACCGGCATAGGGATCTGATTGTAGCCGTCAAATTCCTCTCGCACCTTGTCAAAAAGAGCATCCCCGAAATTGGTAAGACCACCCCCAAAGACAAACACATTGATATTTAGAAGCTGGTAAATATTGTAAAGGCAGACTGCGATATAATGAGCCATGGAAGCCACCGTTTCTTTTGCCAGCTCGTCTCCCTGCTCATAGGCAGCCAGCAGATCCTCACAGGAAAGCTCCTCCTTTCCCTCCATCACACTCTGGGCGCCCTCCAGCATACGGATTTTCAAATGACGGGGCACATAGCGTCCCCCTGCATAGGACATAAAGCAGCCCCGGTTCCGACAGCCGCACAGCACGCCCTCCCCGGGAGTGGCCAACATATGACCGCACTCCCCAGCCCAGCCATAGCTGCCATGAAAGAGATTTCCGTCTATAATAATTCCGCTGCCAATGCCTGTGCTCACAGCCACATACACCATGTGGCGGCACCCCCGTCCTGCACCTCTGCGGTGCTCCGCCAATGCCGCCGCATTGCCGTCATTGTCCAGAACCACCCGAGCTCCCAGCCGTTCCTCCAGATAATCCCGCATGGCAAATTCCCGGATATTGGTAAGTGCGGAGGTCAGGCAGATATACCCCTTGTCGTATAAAATATAGGAGGGCATACAGATCCCCACCCCCTGAAGCTCCTCCCTTGTGATGCTGTTTTTTTGTAAAATTTTTCCAATAGTGTCGATAAGCTTATCGGAAAACGCCGGCCCGTCCGCCTCCAAATCCGAGGGATGCTGAAACCGATCCACCATGTTTCCTTCCACATCAAACAATCCGTAGGCCACCTTTGTGCCCCCTGCATCAATACCTATTACATACCTTTTTTCCATAGCCTCTATCCTTTCTCTTTAATCTATTACAGACAGGCCATCCCCCTTTCGGTTGATGACCTGTCCACATCTTTGTATACTTTTCCTTTTTATCCCAGAAGGCCTAGGCATCCGAAATAAATAGCTCCCACGGCCTGGGCAAATTGGGCTACCGTGTAATCCGGATGTGCCTCCAGCTGCTTCATAAGCTCCGTGTTTGCCAGACTTGCATCTGCCGCGTACTGGCGAAGCTCCGGATCCCGCCGGGCCGCTCCCTCACACATCAGCCGGAAGCAGGCAGGGCTTTTCACCAGTCGTCCAAACAGGGTGCGCTCCTTGGCCTCAGGCTTTAATATGTATTCCGTCTCCTCCCAGGTCACAGCCAGATACTCGCCTACCTGGCGGAAAATCTCTGCACAGCGCTCCTGTCCCGGCTCCCCGGCCTTTGCCATGAAAAATTCCAGGCAGGGCTTGCGCATATCCCGGGGCTCTGTGGGAACCACCAGCTTTCCCTCCCTTTCCGCAAACAGCCCAAGCTCCAGAGCTTCCTCATATACTGCTGGATTCTCCTTTGGCAGATATTTTGCCGCCAGTCGGAATACACCGGACTGACAGGTATATTTCTGCAGGGTTCCGGGCAATCCCGTATTAAAATTATTGATACTGCGCACCTCGTCCGGCTCGTAGGCTTTTTGTGCAAAGCTGCCCAAATCAATAATAAAATTGTACACCTCTAAGGGAATCTCCGGAATGGAGCCGTCCGGCAGCACCCAGCCGGTTCCAAGCTCCGTGCCCAGGGTATGGGCAAAAAATCCATTGGACACATCTGCCCCGGCTACCGCCTGCTCCACCGCTGCCGTAAAGGCTGCCATGGGGCCGTCGTTTGTATTCATCACAGCCCCCGTTTCTGTCACATAGGCCCGCAAATCATGGCACAGCACGGAAATCTTTGCAAACTGCTCCTCATAATCCAGATCCGGATTCTCCCGCATCCCCCGGGTCTTAAAGGTTTCTCCTCCTACGATGAGATTCTTGATCACCACATCCGGGAAGCTTAAGCCAATGGCGTCAAAGTTTTGCAGCTCATCTCCTGCAAGCCGCTCCATATTTTGTAAGCCCTGCTCCATCTCCTCCATGGAAGCATCCTTTCCCATGGCCCTTTCGTCAATGTCATGGGCCCGGCCTGCCGCGTACAGGCTGGCGGCCGCCCGCATAAGTCCGGTGATCATCATCACCGGCTGAATCAGCTGCTCGGCCCGGGAAAAGCCTGCGGGAAACCAGTCGAATTCCTTATAGACTGCCAGCTGTCCCCTCACACTGGCGGTAAGCTTAATGTCCGTCCCGCCAATGTCAATGCCAAGAAGCATTTTATCCTTTGCCAGCTCCGGGAGAGAGGCAAAGACCGGCTCTCCCTTGACCCTGGCCGGCTGGGGCTCCTCCACGGGCTCCTCCATAATATCTGCCATATGAAAAGCAAAGCAGTATTTTCCCTTTAAGAGAACCGCCAGAATCCGCTCGTTTACATTCAGGCTCTTTCCATAGCCAAAGCGCTCCCCCTTGGACAGCTCTGTCTGAAATACCTGGTCAAGCCCCTTAAAAAGCTCCACAGTACCGGCGTCTGCCTTGTTGAGGTAAACCGTAATATTTACAGCTCCCAGAGAGGACAAAATATTATAGATCACAGCATGCACATAGGAAGCCACAAAAGCCTCCTCCGCAGAATCTTCGGTCTGGGGAAGCAGCAGCGGAAACCTCCGAACGCTGCTGTCATAAAGGGTCACCTGCAGATGGAAGGGCCGATTTCCCTCCGCCTGAAAGGCATTTCGCACATCAGTTATATACACGGGCTCATCTGCCCGGGCCTGTTTCAGAAATTGTTTCAGCATACCCCTACTCCTTTACAATATATTGGATACCTTCCTCCTCTAAAATCCGGTAATACCGCTCCAGCTCCTTCTGGGAGAGCGCCCGGCCCTCTACAGGATATTCCTGCTCCAAAGCAGCATATTTACTTCGGCACAGAGGATTAAAATTCAAGAGCTCATACCGGGCCTTTGGATCCACATTCCGGATGAACCGGGCAATGCCCCGGATATTTTCTTCTGTGTCCGTATATCCCGGAATCAGCGGGGTGCGCACCAGCACATCTGCCCCCTGTTCCACCAGCCATCGGTAATTTTCCAGGATCTGTTGGTTTCCGGCTCCCAGAAGCTCCTCGTGCCGGGAGGAATCCAGGATTTTTATGTCGATCATAAAGTGATCCGTCACCAAAAGCATGACCTCCAGCGCTCTGCGGGGAGCCAAAAGGCAGGTTTCTATGGCCGTATTTGCTCCCGCCTCCCGGCAGAGCTTCAGCACCTGGGCCGCAAATTCCCATTGCAGGAGAACTTCTCCTCCGGAAAGAGTAACGCCGCCCTGCTCTCCAAAGAACACCTGATCCCGGAGCAAAAGCTCCGCAGCTTCCTCTGCAGTTATCTCCCGGCCCATCTGCTTTAGGGCTGCCCCCGGACAGGCCTCCTCACAGACCCCGCAAAGGGTACAGGCTTCCTGGTTTATATGTATCCGCTCATCCAGTGTCAGAGCCTTTTCCGGACAAACGGCCCTGCAGGTGCCGCAGCCGAGACATTCCCCGGGGCTGTACCACAGAGCCGGACGCAGCTCCATTCCCTCCGGATTCTGACACCAGGGGCAGCGCAAGGGGCATCCCTTCAAAAACAGGGTGCTCCGCAGGCCCCCGCCGTCATGGACAGCAAAGCGTTTCAGGTCAAAGATAACTCCGGTCATAGATCTTCATAGGTAGTCCGGGCAATAATCTCCTCCTGGAGATCCGGAGCCAGCTCCGTAAAGTAGGCCGTATAGCCTGCTACCCGCACCGTAAGACTGCGGTACTGCTCCGGCGTCCTCTGAGCCGCCCGCAAATCCGTTTCATTGAGTACATTAAATTGAATATGACTGATGCCCAGACGGCACACGGCCCGGAGAAGATCCGTAAACTTCTGGATACCCGTTGGCGTCTTAAAGAACTGAGGCAGGAATTTCATATTCAGCAGGGTTCCGTTGCTGGCCTTTTCAAAGGGCAGCTTCGCCACAGACTGGAGCAGAGCCGTGGGTCCGTTTACATCCCGTCCGTACATGGCGGACACTCCCCCGTCTGCCAGGGGATCCTTGGCCAGCCGGCCATCCGCGGAGGCTCCCACATTCTGTCCCATGGGCACATGGGCAGATACGGTGTAGAGTCCCATCTGATAAATGCCGCCTCGTCCGTTCCGATATTTTTTCAATCCGTCGGCAAAGTAATTTACCCACTTGGTTCCCAGCTCATCCACCCAGTCGATGTCATTGCCATACTTGGGAGCTTTGTTAAGCAGGGTGGCCCGAAGCAGGGGCGCGTCCTGATAATTAGTCACCAGGGCATGGAGAAGCTCCTCTTTTGCAATTTTCTTTTGATCATATACCAGGCTCTTTATAGCTGCCAGAGAGTCCGCCACATTGGCCACCTGAATGGCCTGAACACCGGCAAAGTTATAGTGGGCGCCCCCCTGGGTCACATCCTGCCCCTTGGACAGGCAGTCGTCAATGACAGCCGAGAGGAAGGGCGTGGGCAGAAGCTTCTCATGCATCCCCTCCACCTGAGTCACACATTCCACCATGCGATCCGAGAAATAGTCAATCTGCTTGGCGTAGGCAGCCTCCAGGTCCTCAAAGGTCTCGTAGGTGGTCAGATCTCCCAGATCCAAACCAGTCTTTTCTCCTGTAAGCATATCCACCCCATGGTTCAAGGTGAGCTCCAGAGCCTTTAGGAGATTAAACATGGCCGCATCACTCCAGGCCAGGGTGTTTCCGTGGGTGGTCAGCTCCACACAGCCCACAATGGCATAGTTCATGGCATCCTCATGGCTGACTCCGTGGGATTCCAGAGCCGGCACCACGGACTCGTCGTTAAACACCTGCGGCATGCCGCTTCCCTGGCCAATGACCCTGCTGGCTGTCTCCAGAAGCTCCTGGGGAGAATCCTTAAATATCCGAAGAGACAGATTGGGCTGGGGTAAAAGGAGGTGAGACTGGGCCTGTAAAAACAGATAGCTCAGCTCATTGGAGGCATCGGTGCCGTCCGCCTTTTGTCCGCCAATGGCCACATTAAAGCCAATGGGGAAGCCTGCAAAGTATCTGGCACTGTTGGAATTGCGCAGGTATACCAGCTGATTAAATTTCAGCCAGAGACATTCCGTCAGCTCCAGGGCCTCGGAAAGCTCCATTCCCCGCTCCCTGCTGTATGTATAGTAGGGATATAGATACTGATCCATGCGTCCCGGAGAGAAGGAGGAAGCATTTCCCTCCATCTGGAGAATCACATACAGGAACCAGAGGGACTGCAAAGCCTCCTGATAGGTCTGAGGGGGCTCTGCGGCCAGCTTATGGCAAATCTGAGCTATCTGGGCCAGATTCTCCATGCCGTGCTCCTGATACAGCTCCCCCGCCAGCTTGGCATAACGCTCCATAAAGGCGCTGGCTCCCTCCATGCTCACAATTACGCTCTCATAAAAATTTCTTTGCAGCTCATTTGCCTGGAGAAGATGGCTCTCGGCCTCCTTACGAATACCTGCCGGACCAAGTCGAAGCCATTTCTCTGTGTTGGGGCAGATATGTCCCTGGGAATGATCCTTTTGATTGACCTTTACCACCTTGGCAATGGCATCCACCTGCGGGCCTACGGCTGCCCGCACCTGATCCTCCAGGGAGCGTCCCTTCCAGTAGGGCAGAATCTCCTGACGGAAGGTTTCAATATCCTCCGGATGTACCTGAAATTTGTCCTGGGGTCTGGTGGGCAGGTCCTCAAATTCCCGGTCCACCCAGGAGGCCCCCGTCTCCGGGAATACCACGCCGCCCCGGACGCCGGCTGTCCGGTTTCCCACGATCCGCTCCTTGGGCTCTATACGGATTGCGATTTTTTCCAGGGATGCCTTGAGGGCCAGAGCCCTCTGCATACACCGGGGCTTATCTTCCGTTTCCTGGTAGCTTCTGGTCACAATCAGCGCCTGCTCTATGCTGGCGTACCTGGGCTCATCCAGCATTTCTTCCTTTAACTGGGCAATCCGAGCCGAACAGAGCAGGTTTGCAATCTGTTCTCTTTGTATCATATTCTGCACCTTCTCCTTTCCCTTGGAGGACGGAAAGCAGCGACTTTCCATCTTTCTTACTTCCTGAAAACTGCATATGATTTTCTATGTTTTTACTATATCATGGAGCCCCCGAAAAGCACACTCACAATATCACCCAAAAAGTATATAATTCTGAACTTTCAGAAAATTCATCCATACAAAAAACAGGCAGGCACACCATGAGAAAGAAACTCCTTTCTTCCAGGTGCGCCTGCCGCCCCTCTTTCTTTTATCCAATCTATTTTTACCCAATCTCCGCCAATTCCACCTGAATCCCCCGAGCCCTTAAATGCTCCCGGTATTCCCCTGACAGCCTGTCATCCGTCACCACCATATAGACCTCCTCCGGTGCAAACAGTCGTGCCACGCTGCGTTTCCCGAATTTCTCCGAGGGTGTCAATACGATTACATTATGGGCCTGCTTTGCAATCTCCCGCACTGTATTGCAACGGGTATGATTCACATTGGTAAAGCCCTCCTCCGGCGTGTATCCGTCAATCCCCACAAATATCTTGTCCACATAGTATTCCCTGGCGCACAGAGCCGTCACCGGGCCTGTAGTCACCTCGGAAACCGTATCGTAGTCTCCTCCCAGCAGGATCACCCGGGCCGAGGGAATGGCCTTTACATGGCGGGCAATATAGGCGGAGTTGGTGATAATGGTCACATCGTTCACCGCTGCCAGCTCCTGGGCAAACAGGGCACAGGTGGAGCCGGACTCAATGAAAATGGTCTCCATGGGATTCACCAGGGAAACGGCCCGCTGGGCAATCTTCTTTTTCTCCAGGTACCGTATCGTCATGCGGGAGTCGATGGCATCGGAGGATTCCTTCACTGCATACCCGTGCTGCCGGTGAAGCAAGCCCTGAGCCTCCAGGTTTTCCAAGTCCTTCCGGATGGTCACCATGGAAATGTGCAGGGTCTCTGACAGCTCCTTTACACTGATTTTTTCTTTTTCATTGACAAGCTTTAGGATTTCCAATTCACGTTCTTTCATTAGCCTTATTCTTCCTTAAAAACATTTTGTTATTGCTGTCCCATATATTTTCACAAAAAACCAAGGAGATGAGGAATTTCTTTTGAATCTGTTCGTATATTATATCACTTTCTGATAAAAATAACTATTCCTATTTTCTCCCTTCAGCCGCCACTTAATCTGTCCGAATCCGCCCCAATCTCCTGCATTCAAAATCCGATTTTCAGGCTATCCCCTTCCACAGCCACACCTGTGCTCTTGGTAATAGGCAGCTTTTGATCCTCCGAGAAGCCAATGGTTTCCCCCGGATTCAGGACCACCCCTTGGGTAATCACATAGTTTGCAATGTCGGAGAGAAATTCATGAAGGCTTTCCAAATCAGCCTGGCTGTCCAGCACCTCTATCTCATCATATCCAAAGTTTCTCATGCCGGCCGTATAGCCGCAGCAGCCCGCCTTACTCCTGTACAATCCCAACCAGACCAGATTGTAAATGGGAAATATATCTTCCTTTAGCATCTGGGAAAAATGCAGCCAATAGTCCGGCGCATAAACCACCTCGCCTGTATAAATGCCCAGCACGCCTTCCTGCTTACAGGCAGAGGTCACAGCCTTTACCAGCAGCTGTCCGCCCACTACCGGAGGAATTGCCTGCCCCAGCACAGCCACCAAAAGATGGGCCTGGTGCTTTCTCGTTTGCGCCATGCCGTCCTTCCACAGATAGTTTTTGGCCGCCGCTCCTTCGGCCTCTCCCCCCGGAATAGGAGCCGGCATCAGGGAGACCGCGATCATAGCTCCCTGGCAAGCAATAACAAAGGTATCCTCTGTCTCCTTGGCCTCCTCTTGCTCCGGGATATCCCCTTCCTCTTCATCGTCAGGCTCGTTCACAATGCCCCATGTCTCTTCCAGTTCCTTAAGAAGCGCAGCCTTATCCCATCTTGGCTCCCTGAGAAGCACGTAATTCACAAAGGTGCCGGGATTTTCCTTGCGGTTCTCCGCCCGCTGGGCCTGCTCCCTGCAATACTGGCATACCTTCTCCACCAGTTCTCTGGCCTGCTCTTCTGCCGCCGCTTCCCTGTACTCCTCCATCTCGCTGAAAACATGACCGCAGTGCTCCAGACTGTCCTCCTCATAACCGCCGCACACGCCCAGCAGCCACTTTCCCCACAGCCCTTTCTTGTATTTGAAAATATAATAGTGCAGCCGGGAGAGCACAAACTCCCCCGTACACTCTATCTTAGCCGGAGCCTTTCCCAGCTCTGCCGGATGGGAAAGCCACTGGATCATGGCGGTCTTGGCTGCCTGCATTTGTTCCTGATTCATAGTTTAGCCTCCTAATAGTTCTGTACTAATACAAACGATTGCTATCTATAGCATATAGGAAAATCTTTGGGAAAACAAGTGCTGATTAAAAAGGGATCCTGCAAAGCAAAAAGCGCCGCAAAATAACCGAAACAACTCTGTTATCCTGCGGCACTTCTTCTCGAAATTATTTATTTATCCATGCTTTTGTCAGCTCAGCGCTTCCTCCAAAGCCCGATACATCACATCCTTATCCGGCTTCTGCCCGGTCCACATCTCAATATTCAGGGCTGCCTGATTAATCAGCATGCCGGCCCCTGTGGCACAGGGGATTCCCCGGCGGCGAAGCTCCTTGATAAAGGCGGTCTCCGTGGGATTGGGAATCACGTCCTGGACGAACATTTCCTTGGTAATGGTATCCAGATTGATATTGGGAATGGCCTCCACATCCGGATACAGCCCCACAGAGGTGGCGTTCACCACAATGTCCGTGTCAGACGGAATGTCAAAGGCTCCCTCCCAGTCAATGTAGCGACATTCCGTACTGGTGTTCTCCCTGAGAATTGCCATGAGAGCGTCTCCCAGGGGACGATCCTGAGCCCGGTTTACAATGGTAATGTCCGCCACACCGGCCAGACCCATTTCCACACAGATGGCCCGGGCCGCGCCGCCGGCTCCAAAGATAACTACCTTCTTTCCCTTTACATCCACGCCGTTGGATTCCAGGGACATCATGAAGCCCTTTCCATCGGTATTCTCCCCGAACAAATGCCCGTCATTGTTCACAATCATATTTACGGCTCCGATAAGCTTTGCGCTCTCGGAAATCTCATCCAGGTACTCCATTACCGCAATCTTGTGGGGAATGGTACAGTTGATACCCCGCATTTTAAAAGCCTTCAGGCCATTGATGGCATCCCCAAGCTTATCCTTATCCACATCCAGGGTCAGAAAATGCCACCGCTCCAATCCCATGGCCGCAAAGGCTGCGTCCTGAATCACCACGCCGGGATTCTCCGCCACCGGCTGCCCAAATACGCCTACCAAATGATCCAAATAATTCTGTTCCTTCATAAATCCAGTCCCCTTTCTTACTGTCGCTGTGCTTTTTTATGTCTGCTTTCTCTTTATACCCGCTCTCTCTTAAGCTTCCGGCCAAAGCAGTCGCTGGCAATAATGATAACAATCAGGATTCCCTCAAACAACCGCTGGTAGTAGCCGTCCACGCCCAGCTGATTCATGCAGTTGGTCAGAAGCTGAATGACAAAGAGACCGATAAAGCTCTCCACCATGCCGCCCACGCCGCCTGCAAAGGAGGTTCCGCCGATAACCACGCCGCAGTTTACTAACATACCGGTGGTATCTCCGTATACGGAGGAGCCTGTATTCATACGGGAGGCCAACAGCACGCCGGCCAGAGCAGATACTGTTCCGCTGATAATAAAGGCCGCCCACTTAATGGGTACTACCTTGATTCCGGAGTATTTCGCCACCTCATAATTTCCACCGATGGCATAGCAATTCCTGCCAAAGCTGGTGAAACGCATGATGCAGTAAAAGATTATAAACAGCACCAGCATATACACTACCAGAGAGGGCACCGTGCCAAAAAACTTCATATTGGAGAGCTTCATAAACTCCAGACTGGTACAGGTTAAGGGATGTGCATCTGTGAGCTGCTGGCAGATGCCCTTTAACAGCATGCCCATTCCCAGGGTGATAATAAAGGGCTCTGTTTTCTGATGCACTACCAGAAATCCATTGATAAAGCCCACCACAGCGCCGCTTACCAGGGCTGCAATCACGGCCAGCCAAATAGGCATGCCTTTGTTTACCATCATAACTGCCAGGATTCCGCCCAGACACAGGGTTCCGCCACAGGACAGGTCGCAGCCGCCGCAGATAACCGCCACCGTAACGCCAAAGGCCACAATCTCCAGGATGGCTGTAGAGCGGAGCATATCCAGCCAGTTATAGGGTGTGTAAAAGGTGGTATCAAAGAAGAGCATCATCACCATCAGGGCAATGATTGCCACCACTGCCTTTTGCTTGGAAATGACGGCCCAGATTTTATTTACATTTGCTTTTGCACTCATTCTTACGCCCTCCTTACAGTTCCTTGCGGTTATCCAGCCAAATAGCGATGACCAGCACCGTGCCGCGCATAACGGTCTGCATATAGGTGGACAAATTCAACATGTTCATACAGTTGCCCAGGAGAGTAATCAGCACCACGCCCAGCATGGTACGCAAAACGCTTCCCTTTCCACCCTTAAGAGTGGTGCCGCCCACAACCACGCAGAGGATGGCATTGGTCTCATAGCCTGCACCGCTGGTAGCCGTAGCTGTGGTTACACGGGACAAAAGAGCAACGGAGGCCAGAGCGGACATAAGGCCGTTGATGGCATAGGCCAGGCGCATGGTGGCTTTCACGTTAAATCCAACCAGATACGCCGCATCCTTATTTCCGCCCATGAGAGCGATAGCCCGCCCCCAGATGGTCTTTGTGTGGAAGAGATGCATCAAAATCAGGAACAGTAAAAATACAATAAGGGCGATGGGAATAATTCCAATATTTCCCGATCCCAGGGTGGTGAATATGGTGTAGGGCTTGCTGCTTCTTGCAATACGCAGGGTCTCGGACTTTGTGTAAATCAATGCCAGAGCCGTATACACAGAGCTCATACCATAGGTAATGAAAAGCACCTCCGCCTGGGTCATGGCGCCGCAGGCCGTGAGCACAAAGCCATTGAGCCAGCCCAGAAAGGCTCCCAGGACAAGGCCGGCCAACAGAGCTCCCACCTGTCCCAGAGGATCGATCAGTCCGATGGTTACCACGCCCACCAGGCTGATAATTCCCACGATGGACAAATCAATAAAGCCGCCAATAATTACAAAGGTCATGCCCAGCGCTGCGAAGGGCAGGGGGCCCAGCTGCCGCAAAATATTATTCAGGTTGGCAGCGCCCACAAATTTCGGTTCCGCGATGGCTGTCACAATGATCAGAACCACAATACCGCAGAGCACCAGATTTTGTTTTAAAAATTCCACAGCAGAATTTGATTTCGTTTTTGTCATTTTTAATCCTCACTTTCGCCCAAGCTATCCGATGGCCTTATCCATAATCTCTGTAGCTGTGGCCTCCTCCGGATTGAACTCTCCGGTGATGCGGCCGTCGCAGATTACCAGCACCCGATTGCTCATGTTCAAAACCTCCGGAAGCTCCGAGGAAATCATAATAATTGCCCCCCCTGCCTCCACGATCTTGTTCATCAGCACATAGATTTCATACTTGGCGCCCACGTCAATTCCTCTGGTGGGCTCATCCAGGATCAAAATCTTGGGATTCCGCTCCATCCAGCGTCCCACAATGCATTTCTGCTGATTTCCGCCGGACAGAGTCACTACCTTTGTCTCCGGTGTGGGGGTCTTGATGGCCAGGGACTCTATCTGTCTCTTTCCGATGTCTGCTTCCTTGGAGGCATCCACGATGCCCATATGGGTCAAATCCTCCAGAGAGGCCATGGTAATATTGCTTTCCACGGAGAAGGGCAGGATCAGACCCTCCCGCTTTCTGTCCTCAGGAACCAGGGCCATGCCGGCCTGCTTCGCCTGCTTCGGGGTGGGGATCTTTACGGTTTTTCCCTCCAGGATTACCTGGTGGCCCTTTACCTTATCCGCTCCGTACAGGGCGCGGATAATCTCCGTGCGTCCGGCTCCCACCAGGCCTACCAGCCCTAGGATCTCCCCTTTATGTAATGTGAAGTTGATATCATGAAGCTTATTGGTGTTCAGATTCCGCACCTCCAGGAGCGGCTCCCCTACAAAATGGGCCCGGGGCGGATACTCATTCTCAATGGTACGTCCCACCATTTTGGCAATCATGTCGCTTCTGGTCAGCTCCTCCACCGGCTTGGTGTCGATGACGCAGCCATCCCGCATGATTGTAACAATGTTGCAGTATTCAAAGATCTCATCCAGCTTGTGGCTGATATAGATAACGGACACACCCTTATCCCGCAGCTGATTGATAATGATTCCAAGCTTTTTCAATTCCTCGGAAGTCAAAGAGCTGCTGGGCTCATCCATAATAATCAATTTTGAATCAAAGGACAATGCCTTTGCAATTTCCACCATCTGCATCTCAGATGCGCTTAGGTCTCCCACCAGAGAGGTGGTGCTGATGCTGCTTCCAATGCTGTCCAGCAGCTCTTTCGCCTTTTTATGGGTTCCCCGCATTCCATGATTCTCGGAAAAACGGCCCAGAAAAATATTTTCTCCCACTGTCATGGTATTCACCAGGTTAAACTCCTGATAGATGATACTAAGGCCCCGGCGCAGAGCCTGTATAGGGGTGGTATGCTCAATGGTTTCCCCATTGAAAATAACGGTTCCCTCGTCTTTTTCGTAAACCCCTGACAATATTTTCATCAGCGTGGATTTCCCTGCTCCGTTCTCTCCCACGATGCCGTACACCACGCCCTGGGGAATGGAGAGAGATACATGATCCAGTGCTTTTACACCTGGAAAATATTTACAAATATCTTTTACCTCAAGGATGTAATCGGTTGTCTTCTCCAACTTTGTGCCTCCCTTTAAAATGAGCTGGCTCCGGCCACAAGCCAGAGCCAGCTGCCCATAAGCATTATGTATTAAAAATTTTTACCACTCCGGATACGGGAAGTCACCGATGGTGTCCTTCGTCACAATATCCAGCTGCGTCCAAACCACATCATTCTCCAGGGTTTCTCCATTCATAATCTTGGTGATGCAGTCAAATGCGTCCTGGGTCATCTGAGAGAAGCTCTGGCCAATGCAAAGGGCCTGGGTTCCGTCATTTACCTGGTCGTATCCAACGGAGCAGCCATCCACACCGATTACATACACATCGGTCATGTTCTTCGCCTTCAGAGCCTCGATACAGCCGGTAGCTCCTACATCCCAGTGGCAGTATACAGCATCAATATCCTCGCCGTGTTTTACAATAAAGTCCTCCATGATAGCCATGGCGTCCTCGCTGGCCCATGCTTCACAGTCCTTGGCATCCAGTACGTTGATGGAATCGTCGATGGTGTTGAAGAATCCGTCATGGCGCTTAATCTGTGCGCTGTGTCCGGACTGTCCGCCTACCTCTACCACATTACATCCATCCGGGAATGCTTCCATCAGAGTCTTTGCAGCAACCTCGCCACACATCACATCATCGGTACCGCACATGAAATCACGATACTCTGTGGTGCCATAGCCCTCCGGCAGCTCAGAGGAATACAGGCCGATAATGATTCCTGCTTCCTTTGCCTCCATAATAGCCGGAATCAGGGCGCTGGGGTCTGTGGGGTTCATGCAGATAGCGGTGTAGCCCTGGGCGATACAGGTTCCGATAGCGGAAACACCGTTCTGTGCATCGTAGTCCTCGTCAAACAGAGTTACCTCAAAGCCATAGTCCGCTGCATATTTCTGGAACTGGCTCCAGGCATAGGCCTGAGATGCGTTGGAAAGAGACTGGGTAATAAATCCAACCTTTACGGTTCCCTCCTTAGCCGGAGCAGTGGTCTCCTCTTCCTTCTCTCCCTCTGCGGGCTGCTCTGCAGGTGTCTCGGTCTCCTCAGTAGCAGGTATGCTGGCAGGCTCCTCGGTCTTGCTGCCACATGCGGCCAGGCCCAATACCATAGCCAGTGTCAGCAATAATGCAATACGCTTCTTCATTTTTTGTCCTCCTATTTTCTGTTTTTATAATCAACAGGGCTTTCCCTGTTCATTATCGCCGTGAGATTTTACAATTCTCTTTAGGTTTATCCCCCTTTTTTATACATTATAGCCAGACTTACGCCCTTCCAAAACCCATAATACAACACAAAAGGTGCACGATTCTGAACAATCCCGCCTATTTGTCCGTGTACGGCGACCATGGCGCCAGCACCGTGACACAAAACGCCTCTTGATTCTGGTATACCGGGGTCAGAATCCCCGTATCCAGATGAACGGAGAACACGGAGATATTATCCGTATCCTGGCAGCCGGCCAGCAGAAATCCCCCGTCAGGCGCGATTACAAAGTCTCTTGGGATTTCTCCCTGTGAGGGCAGCACCTGTAAAAGGGTCAAAAGACCATCCGTCCCAATCTGAAAGACTGCCAGCTCATCGCTTCTGCGCACGGAGACATACAGCCATCTTCCGTTTGGGTGCAGACGAACTGCCGCTCCCAGACCCAAAGTCTCACAATTCTCTCCCCTGGCGCTGATGACCTGCAAAAGCTCTGCCCTTCCCTCTTCCTTTTCATAGGCATACACATTTACGGCGCAGGCCATCTCTGTCATTACATACAGCCGGTCCCCCGCCTGATTGAATACGCCATGGCGGATCCCCTGTCCGGGAATCCCGGGAATATCCAGGTCCTCCTCTGGCAGCATCCAGCCCTTCTCCCAGTCCGCCCGATAGCATACCAGCCTGTCCAGGCCCAAATCCGGTACGTACACATACTTTCCATTGGGGGACAAAATGGTCTGATGGGGATGGGGGCTCTGCTGCCGCTCCCTGTCCACCCCCTGTCCCCGGTGGCGCAGAACGCAGGAGGCCGGCTCCAGCCCTCCGTCCTCCCGGACAGGAAGCACGCAAAAGCTGCCCCCGGTGAAGTTTGCCGCCAGGAGATACCGCCTGTCCGGCGTCAGAGTTAAATGACAGGCGTCCGCGCCACAGGTAAACTGCCGATTGATAAAGGTAAGCCTTCCTGTCTCTCTGTCAATCCGGTAGGCCGACACCGTGGATCCGGGAACTCCCTGGTATTCCTTTAATTCATTGACACAGTACAGATAGGAGCCTTCTGCCAATACAAAGGAGGGATTGGGTGTGGAGGGCGTGATTCCAAGAAGGGTTAAGCGTCCCGTCTCTCCCTCCAGACGATAGCAGCCAATGCCCTGGCAGCGCCCTGGCACCACCTCCCCGGATCCCATCTGTGTGGGCTCCGTATAGCCTCCGGTAAAATAATAGCTGTCCATAAACTTGCGCCTCCTCTTTTTCCTTTTTTTATATTTTAAACTTGCGTCGAAAGCTGGCCGGGGACTCCCCCACCAGCTTTTTAAATACCCGGTGAAAATATTTGGGGGATTCAAAGCCCACCTGATAGGAAATTTCGTTGATGTCCAGCGCCGAAGCCATAAGGTACTGCTTGGACCAGTCAATCCGCAGATCATTAATATAGGTAATCACTGACATACCGGTGCGTTCCTTAAACTTTCGGGACAGATAAGAAGTACTGATATGCTCCAGCTCTGCCAGCTCGTCCAGGGTAATCCGCTCCGCATAGTGGTTTTTTATGTATTCCATCACGCAATCCAGAAGCTGTGTTCCTGTAAGGGCCTCATGCTGCTCCCGCAAAATAAGAATCAACAGGGTTTTCATGGCATATTCCAGCAGAACGGGGATCGGTTTTTCCCTTTTTGACTCCCGGTACACCATTTCAAAGGCATTTTTCAGCTCTCCGTCCTGCTCGTGCAGCCGGATAGGCTCTTCAAACACCAGTTCTGGTATATCAATCCAAAGACAGATGATTTCCCTGCGCCGCTCCGGCACCTTCTTGTCCTGGTGCTCCTTATGGGCCGGATAGATGACCGTATCATACAGGGAAAAGGACACATTGGTCCCGGAGACCTCCACATCCCCCTTTCCCTCCACATAGTAGATCAGCTCAATATAGGGATGGGAATGGCGGGTAAAATTCCAGATATTGCTGTCCTCATCAAACCACTCACAAAATTTCAGCTTTGGCCTGCTGTGTTCAATCAGATCATAATAATCCTGTAGCTCCATGACTCTCCCCCGTCTCTGCTTTGGTTTACCGTTTCTTTCATTCGATATTTTTATATTTTTAAATATAAAATGTTTTAATTTTTATTATTGCATAGATATATAATTATCGCAAGTTATTTTATTTCAATCATAAGTATTTAAGCTTTCAAATGATTATTTTGAAAACTCTCCTTTTCAACTCATAAAACCAGGTGTCCCAACAAGCACCCATACCAATGCGTGATTTCCTGTAAAACAAAAAAACAGACATCCGCCATGGAACATCTGTTTTCTCTCTTTTCTATATTCTTTTTCTATTGTTTATTTCGTTTTCTGCCGTCTCCAGCCTCTTCCCAAAGCCCCTCCTATGCGGGTCAGACACAGAATGCTGAGACACACGGTCAGTATCACGCCGGCATATGCGCCAAAGCCCTGATAATTTCCTGCCAGCGCCCGCCTGACAAAGGGAATTCCCAAAACCACCAGGAAATACCACAGAGCCGGCACCCCGGCTCCTCCCAGCCGGGAACATTCCCGGCCTCCCATTCGCCGGCTTATCCATGCTCCCACCTGGTACAGAATAAGAAGGGCTGTAAAATAGACGCTGGTTCCTATGATCGTATGCAGCCGCTCCCAGGTCAGCCAACCATCCATAAGCCCCAGGCCCTGAAAAAGCTTGGGCAGATAAATAGACAGTACCATGCGAAGGCCATTTACAATGCCTGTAAAAAGCCAGGCGCCGGGAATACTTAGAATCGTCCAGGCATAGCCCTGTCTCCGGCTTTTCTGGCTAGGGACAAAGATGACAATCAGCATTGCCAGGGAGAGCGTCAGAAACCGAACGCCGGCGCAGGAGGGCGCGATAATATATCGAATCTCATGGTTCACATATCCCACGCCGGGCTCGTATAGAAAGGCAGGTCCCCCCAGGATTTGGGTCCACCAGGCCGTGGGCGCCAAAATCCACAGCAATGCATCGCTGCCCGCGTTTCCATAAAAGCATCGCAGCCCCAGAGCTGTCAAAAGCCCAAACAGAATGCATCCAAAGACCTCCCGTTTTTTCACCCTTTACACTCCCCTCTCCTTTTTTCTTCGCCTCATCCAGGCGCCAAGAAGTATTCCTCCAAGCCCTACATACAACAATCCCTCCTCCGGCTCTGCCCCCCGGCGGTAACCGCCTATAGCCATCTCCGATACGCCCTCCGGCAGAGGCGACGGCTGGTCCACATCTGTGCTCTCTCCCCCCGGATTGCGCACCGGGTCCATAACTGCCACAAAGGAGGTGTAGGAGGTGGCCATACTGTAGTTTAGTCCCAGAGCCGTCACCTCGGCCTTGGCCGTCTCCTCCCGGCTTGTCCCGTAATCCGTGAGCCGTTCCACCCGTTTTCTGGCCCACAGATAGCGGAGGGCCTCGTTTTCCTCTGAGGGCTCAAATTTATTCACCTTAATGCTCTCCCGGTATCCGCCGCTTCCGCTCTTTCCGGAAATCCGAATGGTTCCCTCTGGAGAGCCCCGCCATTTTCCAAAAAGCACCACCGGCTTTTCCGCATAGAGGGTGGAAATATGCATGGGCTCCACATCGTATACGTCAAAGTCCTCAAAATCCACCTGAATATCCGTCAAAATAGGCGCCTGAATATAGGTGCGGAACCGCTCCGCCATTCCCAGAGCGTCCTCTTCATTCGTCACCACAAAGGATTCCCCTAGCCCTACCTTGGCGATTCCCTCCATGAGATACCGGTTTACCGCAGAGCCAATGCCAAAGGCAAAAAAGCTGGTGGTATCCAGGTGCTCTTCTATCTCCTCAAATACCCCTTCCTCCCCGCTGATGAAGCCGTCACTGATTACAATGACACTGCGGGCCGTATCTCTCAGAAGGGGCGTGGCATTGGCACTTCTTATGGCCGCCTCCATCTCTGTCCCGCCGCCTCCCTCCTGATAATCGATCATGCGAAGGGCCCGGGTTACATTGTCCTCCGTAGCCTCCACAGATTCCGCAGACAGCCGGTACACCCTGTCCGAAAACAGAATCACATTAAAGCTGTCTGTGACCTGTAGGCTGCTGACCAGATCCTTAATGAGAACCTTGGCCGTGTCCAAAGGATATCCGTTCATAGAGCCAGACACATCCAGGACAAAAATATATTCCCGGGCCGGAATATCCTCCGGCTTATATCGTTTGGGCGGCTGCATGGTCATGAGAAAGAAATTTTCATCCTTCCCCTCATAGAGCATAAGTCCGGAGCTTACCTGATCTCCCTTTAGCTGATAATCCAGGATAAAATCCCGATTTCCCGCATATTCTCCTGGATTGGCCAGAGTCACCTGGGTATTTGTCCCCTCCTGCTCTTTGGAAATCTTGTGAGACCGGGAGACCACATTGCTCACCGGCACTCCGGCGGAAAGGTTTACCGTAATGCTGTAGGAGCCCTCTGGCACACTGTCATCCTCCAGATAGGGCGTTTCCACCCAGTCGTCGTCACCGCCGCTGTCTGTCTCCATAGGACGCGCATACCGGGGTCCTACCACGGTGGGAAACACAAAGGAATATATGCCCTCCACAGGCTCTATAAGCTCCGTATAGTGAAGCTCAATGCGAATCTCATCTCCCGGCATCATATTGGCCACATCCATGGTAAATACATTGGGGCGTTGCTCCTCCAGAAGAGACGCGCTCTTTCCCTCGCTTTTTGCCTCCTCATATTCCGCCTTGGCCTCTTCCTTTTCCTTGATCTGGGCCCGGATCACCTGATCTCCCACCTGCATGGTCATGCCGTGGACCGACACCCGGGTGGAGGCGGGAAATACGTACCGGGCGCTGATTGGGTTCTTTCCCTCATTGGCATAGGCCTGGGTCACATAGGTGTCCGCTATAATGCCATTGATATTGGTTTTTACCTCCGTAGCCTTTAAGGGCAAATGATCCACTTCCGGATCCGCCCCCTCAATATAAAAATATGGCGACAGGGTCGTGTCCGTATCCTCCCTGCTTTCTCTGGCATATACAGCAGGGCAATGCATGATTATCATCAACGCTGCAAGCAGCAGACACAGCCCTCTCCTTTTTCCTTTTCCTTTCATAGCGCACCTCTTTCCTTCATCCTTACCCGCAGGCAGCAGAGACTCCCATATCCCCCGAAATGGAAGTTATTTTTATTTTATATGGCCAGGGCATCAGAAAAACATCAGAAAAACATCAAATGTGCATCTTCTTTCTCAAGAAGCAGGCTTGACAAATCCCTTGTCATCATGCATAATAATCAAAAGATATAGATTCATCATATGACAAATGCAGCGATAAGGAGGAGTACACAGCATTCCGATGCCCAGAGAGAGGATGGACGGTGAAAATTCTCGTGAGGGTGCTGGGGAAGTAGCCTTTGAGCAGCGGACCCAACGGCAGGAAATATTTTCCGCCCAGTAGGCTCCGACGCGTTCCCGCGTTACAGGGATACAATATCGGATTTCTCCCGTATTGGAAGAGTGCAGAAACCAGGTTTCTGAAATTAGGTGGTACCGCGGATACATTCGCCCTAAGCTTTCCGGCTTAGGGCGCTTTTTTATTTACACCACTTTTGGAGGGTGACGGAACTTAAAATCAGGCACACTCCGAAAGTGCCCGGGAAGGATTTTTCAGGTGCGTATGCGACTGGAAAATTCTTCCACTTGCAAGGGGCTCTGTAGGAGGGTGACGGAACTTAAAAAAGGAGGACAACAATGAAGCAAATTTCGGGAAACAAATTGTTAGTGAATGCTTTAAAGGAGGAGGGTGTGGAGGTTCTCTTCGGTTATCCGGGAGCCTGCACCATTGATATCAGCGATGAGCTATACCGGCAGAATGAGATTTCCGTGGTCCTGCCCCGGCATGAGCAGGCTCTTGTCCATGAGGCGGATGCCTATGCCAGGACTACCGGAAAGACCGGCGTTTGCCTGGTAACCAGCGGCCCGGGGGCCACCAACCTGGTCACCGGCCTGGCCACTGCCAACTATGACAGTGTGCCTCTGGTCTGCTTTACCGGCCAGGTTCCCCGGCATCTTATTGGAAACGACGCCTTCCAGGAGGTGGACATTGTGGGCATTACCCGCAGCATTACCAAATACGGCGTTACCGTGCGAAACCGGGCGGATCTGGGGCGCATTATCAAGGAGGCCTTCTATATTGCCCGCACCGGCCGGCCCGGTCCGGTGCTTGTGGATCTGCCCAAGGATGTAATGGCTGAGGCAGGACCTGCAGAATACCCCAAAACCGTCAATATCCGGGGCTATAAGCCCAGCTCCGGCATTCATATCGGGCAGCTGAAGCGGGCCCTGAAGCTGTTGCAAAAGGCTAAAAAACCTCTTTTTCTGGCCGGAGGGGGTGTAAATATTGCCCGTGCCAACCAGGTCTTTACCCAGGTGGTGGAACGAACTGGTGTTCCGGTTGTCACCACCATTATGGGACGCGGCGCCATCTCCACCAGGCACCCATTGTTTGTGGGCAACCTGGGCATGCATGGCTCCTACGCCGCCAACATGGCTGTCAGCAACTGTGACCTGCTATTCTCCATTGGAACCCGCTTTAACGATCGAATCACCGGCCGCTTTCGGGAGTTTGCGCCTCACGCCCAGATTATTCATATTGACATTGACACGGCTTCCATTTCCAAAAATATCCATGTGGATATTCCCATTGTGGCGGATGCTATGGAAGCGCTCACAAGGATGAATGAGTATCTCCAGGAGAACCACTCCCACCACTCCAGCCGCTGGCCCTCAGAAATCCAGGCCTGGAAAAAAGAGCATCCTCTGACCATGCGTCCCAATAGCCGGCTAAGTCCCATGGACATTATCCAGGAGATCAACCAGCAGTTTGAAAAATCCATTCTGGTCACTGATGTGGGACAGCACCAAATGCTGGTGACCCAATACGCGGAAATCACCGAAGGCAAACAGCTCATAACCTCCGGCGGCCTGGGTACCATGGGCTACGGCCTTCCCGGCGCCATCGGCGCTCAGATAGGAAACCCGGACACTCCCGTTATCTCTGTGTCCGGAGACGGCGGCATGCAGATGAATATCCAGGAGCTGGCCACTGCAGTATTGGAGGAGCTGCCCGTGATTGTCTGTATTTTCAACAATGAATACCTGGGCATGGTGCGCCAATGGCAGAATCTTTTCTACGGCAAGCGCTATGGCATGACCAATCTAAAAGCCGGCGCCCTGTCCCGCCGCACAGACCGTACAGAGTATCCGGAATACACCCCGGATTTTGTCCGCCTGGCCGAGAGCTACGGCGCCAAGGGCATCCGGGTCACCAAAAAGGAAGAAATAACCGCCGCCTTCCAGGCTGCCAAAGAAAACACCAAGGCCCCCACAGTCATAGAATTCCTCATCGACCCGGATGAGATGGTCTATCCCATGATAAAGCCCGGCGGCACACTGGAGGACATGATCCTGTGCTAAAAATGCACGGGGCGCAGCGGTACTTTAATCAGCGTAGCCCCGCACTGGGCCCGGAAGGATTTCTGGGCGCAGGGCTTTTGCGACCGGAAATTCTTCCTGATCTGGGGGGCACAGGGTGGGGCGCAGCGGTACTTTAATCAGCGTAGCCCCGCACTGGGCCCGGAAGGATTTCTGGGCGCAGGGCTTTTGCGACCGGAAATTCTTCCTGATCTGGGGGGCACAGGGTGGGGCGCAGCGGTACTTTAATGGAGGATTTAAAAATGAAGAAGAGATGGATTTCCCTATATGTTGAAAATCAGGTTGGCGTTCTTTCCAAGATTTCCGGTCTTTTTTCCGGTAAGTCCTATAATCTGGACAGCCTGACGGTGGGCACCACGGAGGATCCCACGGTATCCCGTATGACCATTGCCACGGTCAGCGATGATGAAACCTTTGAGCAAATCAAGAAACAGTTGAACCGCATGGTGGAGGTTATCAAGGTTATTGACTTTACTGATATCTTTGTCCGCATGAAGGAGATTCTGTATGTAAAAGTCCGAAGCTGCTCTCTGGCTGACAAAACAGAGCTGTTTCAGATTGCGGAAACCTTTAAGGCCCGGGTTATTGATTATGGCCGGGACAGCCTTTTGCTGGAATTTGTCCAGACAGCGGCTAAAAATGATGCTGTGGTCCAGCTCATGAAGGAATCTTTTCGGGATATTGAGGTTGTCCGGGGCGGAAGCGTAGGCATTGAATCTATCAGCATTATGGAAAAATAGACCTTATATTGGGAACTATCCTGGGGAAACTTCTACAGAAATATCTACAGAAATATCCTGGGGAAGCTCTTATAGGTTCTTGTCAACTGTGCCCGAAAAATGCTATAATATATTGACCAAAGAGGCTTCATGGAGGGCACGATTTTGAACAAACACGAAAAAGCTGAACATGGTTTAATGGAATACATTTTGTATGCGCTGGATGCCCCTGAGGAAGCCTCCTGTAATCTGCGGTCTCCTGATGGCTCCCATATTCTGAATGATGCGAATATTCGGGCTGCCCATGAGGTCAAAAAATTTATGGATGAAATGCCGGGAGGTTTTTTTATCTACCACGCAGACGGGCAGGAAGAGCTTATCTATGCCAACAAGGCTATGCTCCACATTTTTAACTGTGAAACCATTGCTGAGCTGCGGGAGCTCACCGGCAATTCCTTTCGGGGCATCGTCCATCCCGACGATTTGGAGGCTGTGGAGGAGAGCATTCGGTTTCAGATTGCCCACAGCCAGCATGATCTGGATTATGTAGAGTACCGCATTATCCAAAAAGGCGGAAAAATCCGCTGGATTGAGGACTATGGCCACTTTATCCAGAGTAAATACATGGGAGGTATTTTCTACGTATTTGCCGGGGATGCCACAGAGAAAAGAAAGCGTCAGGCTGCAGAAAAGGCGGCTCTGTTAAGTGAGAAAAAAGAGCGGGAAAAACAGTTGCAAAGCCAGATCGAAGAATATGACAAGGAGCTAAAGGTTATCAACCAAGAACATCTTCGACGGCTCGAGGTCATAGAAGGGCTCAGCATCAATTATGAGTCCATTCTATACGTCAACCTGGACGCAGATCGGATCCTCCCCTATCGGCTCAGCAGCCGCACGGAACAACAGTTTGGGAAAAAATTTGAGCCCTGCTCCTATCGCTGGTATGTAGACGATTATATTCGCACCTGGGTCTGTCCGGAAGATAGGGAAAGTGTTCACCAGGCCACTGCACCGGAGTATATGCGGGAAAAATTATCTAAAAGTAATACGTATTACATTAACTATCGGGTGCGCAAGGACGGAGAACTCCAGTATCTCCAGCTCCGCATTGTAAATGTCAGCCCTGATAAACATATTTCCCGGGCTGTTCTGGGTTATCGAAGGGTGGATGATGAAGTCCAGTATGAAATGGAGCAGAAAAAGATCCTGGAGGATGCCCTGAATCATGCAAGACTGGCCAATATTGCCAAGGACACCTTTCTCTCCAATATGTCTCATGACATGCGCACTCCCTTAAACGCCATTGCCGGCTACACAGCCCTGGCCAGAAATCATACCCATGATCCTGAGCTGATGGAGGAATACCTCCGCAAGATCGAGACCTCCGGCAAACAGCTTCTCTCTCTCATCAATGATGTGCTGGAAATCTCCCGTATAGAATCCGGAACCATCCAGAGTGAGGAGGCCGAGTGTCACCTGCCCTCTGTTATGGAGAAGCTAAAGCTTTCCCTGCTTCCCACGGCAAATAGAAAGGCTATTACCCTTTCCCTTGATTTGTCCTGCCTGGAGCACGGGGATATTTACTGTGACAGTGAGAAATTGGAGCGGGTTCTTCACTGCCTTATTAGCAATGCCATTAAATACACAGGCAACGGCGGGCAGGTCCGGCTCATTGTTAGGGAGCACAAAGAGGATGCAAATAATTATGGCACCTACCGGTTCCTTGTGGAGGATGACGGCATTGGAATCAGTCCGGAATTTCTTAAGCGCATTTTCGATCCCTTTGAGCGGGTACAGAATACCACACAAAGCGGAATTCAGGGAACAGGGCTTGGCCTTACCATTGCCAAAAATATGGTGGAAATGATGGGGGGAACTATTCAGGTACAGAGCACTCCGGGAAAGGGCAGCTGCTTTACTGTGACGTTTAACTTCCGCCTTTCGGCTCTGCCTGCCTCCTCGTCCAGTCCCATAACCCAGGCTGTTCTCCATCTGGTGGGGAAACGAAAGCTTCTTCTGGTGGATGACAATGATATAAATGTAGAGATCGAGAGTGAGCTCCTGGAAGAGCTGGGCTTTTCTGTGGATACGGCCCCCAACGGCCAGGTAGCTCTGGAAATGGTAGAGAACTCGGCCCCAGATACATATGCTCTTATTCTTATGGATATCCAAATGCCTGTGATGAACGGCTATGAGGCTGCCCGGGCCATCCGAAGTCTGGGGAATCCCCGCTTGTCCGGTATTCCCATCATTGCCCTGTCCTCCAACGCCTTTGAAGAAGATCGGCAGATGTCCAGAGAAAGCGGTATGAATGCCCATATTCCAAAGCCTGTGGATATCCCGGAGCTTCTAAATTTAATGGCCAAGTCCATACATGCTGTGTAGTATCTAAGCTGTTATTCCCGTACAAGCTGCCTGGAGGCAGTCCCATTGGCGATTCAAAACAGGCTCATCTGCTCATAATCGGACTGACGCTCCAGCAGACAGGGAATTTTATAAAGGATGCCTTTTATTTTCCTGTCATCCAGTATCCACTCCTCAATCTCCTCCTTCTCCAGAATCACAGGCATGCGGTCATGTACCGGCTCCATGGAACCATTGGCCACTGTGGTAAGAATCACAAAATGTTCTCCGTCCTCATAACGCCTGCAAAATCCGGCCATAAACAAAACCGGCGCATCCTTCCTGCAAAATATATTCTTTTCTTTCCTGGAATTCCATTCATAGAACCATGTTGCCGGGATGACTGTCCGCCTGTGAAGGACACTCTCCCGAAACAGGGGCTTTTCCAAAGCAGACTCGCATCTGGCATTAAAAATCAGCTGCTTTCCATAGAATCCGGGGAAGCCCCACCGCTGCCATTCACAATGAACAGAGCCATTTTTTTCTGACAGGACCGGCGCCTCACCCCCTGGGTGGATATCCCCTGCAGCCATTCTTTCTACCGCCCTTATGGATTCCTGTCTTTGTCTCTCATCTATCTTCCGGACCAGCCTCTGGATTTCTCTGGCTGTGTCATCATCCACATAATATCTGCCGCACATGTCATCTCTCCTAAAGGTTTTTCTTTCTATATTTTACTCTGTATTCTGCCCGATCTCAAGGAGGGAAATACCAGGCAACGTTTTGTCGGAAATATCAGCCAGCATTCTGTCACGGAAGGTTCCCCGTCTTTTTATCGAACATTTAAGACCCACCTGTTTTCTGACTGATAATAAATCAGCCTTGCCCTGAGCTTCTCTCCATGAATCACCAGAGTACAATCGTACTCTATAGATGGTACGCCTGCATACCGTTTTTTCTCCTGGGAATGCACGGTAATCTCCCGGATTGTCTGGATCTCCCCCTCCTCGTCCTGTATCTTCAGCATCAATGGCATTACCCTCCCTGTACTGGTAAACCAACACTCACAGGCAATTTTCTTCTGTGTTCCCCGGACACTGCCTGCATCTGCCCGCAGCGGATTTACCCCCATTCCAAATGGCATTTCCTGTTCCCCCTTTGTCTGCATATTTTATTTCTCCCGGATCATCGACTCATTATAATCCACATGGCATTTCTCCCTTGCTATTCCTCCGCTCATATGATCAATGGGTCCGTTTAAAAATACGGCGCGCATAAGGGCATCAGCTCCAAATCGCTTTCTGAGTCCGTCCACAGCCTGATCCATCCTGCCAAGCTTCTCATAATCCAGCTCATCAAAAATGCTCAGCTGCCTGCCCAGATCTGCCCCGCTTACCTGGCCTGTGTGGATTCCCAAATGACGAATAGGCCTTCCATTCCACAATTCCCCAAACAACCGGCAGGCAGCCTCATAGATTTCCCATGTCACGTCTGTTGCACTCTGCAGTGTTTTCTGGTGAGAGGCATAAGACAAATCTGCATAGCGGATTCCCACAGACACCACCCTGATCTGCACCTGGTCTGCCCGCAGCCGGTTTCCCAAGGTCTCGGACAGGGCCAGAAGCACCTGTTCTGCAGTTTCCGCATCTGTTACATCAAAGGGTATGGTAGTGCTGTTCCCGTAGCCCTTGTTGGCCATGGGCTTTCTAAGCACCGGGGAAAAATCCAGCCCATTGGCAAAGCCCCAGATAACCTCCCCCTGCTTCTTCAACATGCATTTTAGCCATGCGGGATCTGCTTTGGCCAGCTCTCCAATGGTACGAATTCCCATGGACAAAAGCTTACTGGTAGTTGAACGCCCCACAAAAAACAGCTCTGACACCGGAAGAGGCCACATTTTTCTTGTGATTTCCTCCGGATACAGGGTATGCACCCGATCCGGCTTTTGTAAATCAGAAGCCATCTTGGCCAGAAGCTTATTACTGGATATTCCCACATTGACTGTAAACCCCAGCTCCTCCCGAATGCGATCCTTGATCTGTCCAGCCACCTCCCTTGGTGATCCAAAGAGATGGCAGCTTCCGCTCATATCCACAAATGCCTCATCAATGCTGTACTGCTCCACCACGTCCGAATATTCTCTTAAAATCTCCAGAAAAGCCGCAGAGCATTTTTCATACAGATGATAATCAGGGGGAACCAGTACCAGATCCGGGCACTTTCTCCGCGCCTCCAAAATGGTTTCCCCTGTCTTAATTCCATAGTCTTTCGCCGGAATGGATTTTGCAAGTATAATCCCATGCCGCAGGGTCACGTCACCTCCTACCGCAGATGCAAGCTCCCTTAAATCCTGTTTTTCTCCTTTGTGAGCCAGACGATAAACGGCCTCCCAGGAGAGGAAGGCCGCGTTTACATCAATATGAAAGACAATGCTTTTCAAACGTGTGTTCACCTCCTGTAAGAGAATTTTATCAAACACATGTTCTGATTTCAACCGGTAATTTATGTCAACCATACAGATAAACAATCTGCACATAGGTTTGTCATATTTAAGTCCTATTTAAGCAGCGACCAGAAAACACCATGCATGAAAAAATATCTGTTGACCAAAGTCTGAAAAGGATTATAATAATAAGGTCCATTTTTACTGTCACCCAAATCCTCCATCCGTTTCGTGCTCAGGATACTCATAAAGGAATCTGCCAGAAGGAGTCAAAATGAATGAGAATAAAGAATTGTTTGAGGATATTCCTGTACATAAAGCTGTCATTTCACTGGTTGTCCCAACCGTTATCAGTCAGTTAATTACCGTTATTTATAATATGGCGGATACCTTCTTTATCGGCCAGATTGGGGATTCAAATCAGGTAGCAGCCGTATCCCTTTGTATGCCCTTGTTCATCCTATTGACAGGTATGGCAAATCTGTTTGGCATCGGCGGCTCCAGCCTGATCTCACGTTCTTTAGGGAATGGGAATATAGAAAAAGCGAAAAAAGTGTCTGCTTTCAGTATCTGGACTGCCGTGATTGCCTCATTAGTATATGGAATCTGTGTGTTTACCTTAAGGGGATATATACTTCCGGCAATAGGCGCTAACGCGGAAACCTATGATTTTTGCAGTCAGTATCTCTTTTGGGCTGTTGGCCTTGGCGCTGTGCCTACCGTATTAAACGCTGCCCTTGCACATTTAGTCCGGGCGGAAGGGTATTCCAGACAGGCCAGCTTTGGTATGGCAATGGGAGGAATCCTTAACATGCTCCTTGACCCGGTTTTCATATCTTTGCTGGGCTTTGAGATTGCCGGCGCAGCCATTGCCACTATGCTTTCAAATCTGGCTGCAACCATCTATTTTCTTGTGCTGCTTATTAGAAAAAAGGAAACCACTGTGCTTGTACTTTCCCCGCGCTATTATACTTTGAAGATGCACATTCCTTTTGAGGTGCTGCTGGTGGGGCTTCCAAGCTGTGTTATGAACCTCATGGGCGTATTTTCCAATATTATGATGAATCGTTTAATGGTTTCCTATTGCAATGAAGCCGTGGCGGGCATTGGTATTTCAAAAAAGGTGGATATGCTTGCCTTTGCTATAGCCACCGGTATGTCTCAGGGTGTCCTGCCACTGATTAGCTATAACTATTCCGCAAAAAAATATAACCGGGTGCTGTCTGCTGTTAAGACAACTTTTGCCTACAGTCTGACCATTGCACTGTTTGGTATGGTCTTACTGCTTACCTGTGCAGGTCCCATTGTCAGGGCTTTTATTGACGATCCCCTGACTGTGGAGTATGGAGAACGTTTTCAGCGCATTATCTGTATCACCGGCCCCTGCATTTCAGTGACAATGATTGTCATAACTCTTTTTCAATCTATCGGGGAAAAAATTCAGCCTTTGATTTTGTCACTCCTGCGAAAGGGCGGGTTAGATATTCCGGCAATGCTTCTCATGAATGGTTGGGTGGGTGTGAATGGGATTGCATGGGCAACTCCCATAGCTGATTTTACCGCTATGCTGGCTGCCATTTCTTTGTTTATCCCTTTTTGGAAGAAATTAAAGCTGGAATTGGAAGCTACAGAGTGAATTGGCAGCCGGATTCCTTCCTGCGCCTCAAATCTTTATATCATCTCCTCACTGGCAGGCGGTGACAGCTTATACCTGTGGCTGTAGGCCCCAAACCGCACAAGATCCGGATCCTTCGCCTTTGCCTGCTCCAGCAATTTTAAGATACGCTTTGCCCATGGGGGCTGTCCTGTTTTTCCCATCCTTCCCATCTTTTGCCTCCTGTCAGCCGGCCAAACTCTGCGGATTGCTCATACACCCCAATCCTGCACAGAATCCATTCCACCGGTTCCCCTTTTCCATCCGAACTCAGTCCCTCTCCGTCTTTTTTGCCAAACCGTGGTAATACCGCATAAACCGGCATACCTCCTCATAGGTCTCCTGAAGCTTATCCCGCCGTTTCTCTGTCTCCGGAACCTCCTTTGTTTCAAGAAACAGCTGTGCGTTACGGTACATCACCGCCATGGCGTCTCTCGGATCATTGCAGGCATCCGGGAACTCCTTGAGATGTTCTTTCATATAATCGGTATTGTGCTTCACACATTTTTCCAGGCGCGCATATCCTTCTGCTTCCCTTGCGTTCAGCAGATCCCACACGCCCAACAGATAGTCATCCGCCCGCCATGGGTCTTTCTTTTCTCCCGTACCCAGGTCCCACATGGGTCTGCCCGTCTTTGGATTCTTCGGGCCTGTCTCGGTGACTTTCAGATAATCTTGGCGTTCCCTGGCAAAATAGGCCTCCAGGCTGTGGATCCTCTGCCACTCCGGCAGCACACCATCTGCCAGGAATATGAGGATATCATCAAATTTCCTGTTGATGCGTTCCACCATGGCAGCATCCACAGCCTCCATGCCATACTGAATCACGCCCCAGTCCTTCTGCATCCTTTGGAAATTCTCCCCCTGGCAGATGTGGCCCGGCAGGCCTAAGATCCCGTACTGTATGGCATAAATGGGACAAAGGTAACAGATGACCGCCTCATATCCGCCGCCCCTGAAATAGCCGATAAACTGGATACGGGATACCAGGCCGTTCTTCTCCCGCACAAAGGTCTTGGGGCCTGCCTTTTTCATGCCGTATGCTTTTGCCACAGGAGCGATCTTTGCCTGCAGGTTCTCTTTTAGGCGAAGCTTCAGTTCTTCCCCGCACTCCTTCCACTGTTCCGTTGTCCTTGCATGTTTATAGGGAAAATCCTTGGCCGGTTCCTGCCGGGCCGGTGTCCCCATCAGGCTTTTCCAGTCAAAAATGACGGGAGATGCGGGATGCTCCTCCAGATATACCTCCCACCGCTGTCTGGCAGATGCGGTATTCCTATGATAGCCTTCCATGGCTTTCTGTCTTTCACGCATTTCCTCTTCCTGCATTTTTTCCTCATAATAGCTGGAAATCTTTACCGGACGCCCTTGTGCGTGAAAATAGTAGGCAACGCCGCTCTGTGTCTTTGCCATCCAATAATAGTTGGCGTCCCACAAGGCAGGCATCATCCGTCCTTGATCTCCCCGGTTGAGGGATTCTTCCAGCCTAAGTCTGTTGCTGTTCCACCATGCTTCCCATTCTTCCGGTTCCACTTCCCCTGCTGCCACACGCAAAAATATCTGTTTCATCTCATCCTGAAAGTTCATCTTTATGCCTCTCCATGTTTATCCCTATATTAATGATACCTCTCCAATAATATCATTGTATATGGAACTTCCATCAAGAATGGTTCCAAATGTATCAATCCAGTATGGTATGTAGCCACTCCTACTTGCCACCATCTGCGAACCAATATTCGTTACAGAAGCGGAATAGAATGGAATGATATTTCGTGCCAGCAATTCTTTCATTAATCCCCTTACTAAATATGTTCCTAATCGGGAGTTTCTATATTTTTCCATTACATCTATCCCTATTTCCCACACTCCATTTACTAATGTTTCCGCTGCACCTGCTACTCCAATAATTCTATTCTTGTCCCTTGCAATGTGAACAGCCTTTGTTGATGTAGAACCGTTTTCATCAAATTCTAAAGAGTTTTCAAAACCGCGCAATCCATCAAGTGATAAAATATCTCTGTAAAAAAGATACTCGCATTCATATTTTAATGATACTGACATATCCTCTGTATAGCTATCATTCGGAACATAATGAATCGTCTGTCCATAAACCAATGGAAACTCAAAAATTTCGTCCCTATTCTTATTTATTAAAAGCTCCTGTACTCTATCATGTAAATCCTCTGATGTACAAACCACAACGCAATTTCTATATGCCAGTATTTTTATATATGGTTGCTTCACATTAAAATTAACAGAATATACAGTTGTATTTCCATTTAATTCTTCTGAACTGCAATAAAACTCTTTTGACAATAATTTTTCAATTTTATTTTTAATAATTATTTTCATATTCATCCTACAACTTCTGATTGTCGTTCACTTTGTTTATAAACCGAACAATCCCAAACAATCCTGTCCTCCACAGTCTGGGCCGCCTCGTCTGCATTTTTGCTCACGGAAAAGCATTTTCCACAAGTGAGATCTCATAAGCCTTTTTCTCCAGGTACTCCCAATCTCCATTCCCCATCGATTCATAAGATGTCCATGCCACTTTAAGCTGGTTTTCAGATATATAAAATTTGACACGGGTTTTAACTCCGTCGCTTGTGTCGATATCAGGCTCTGCCACATAATCAAACGTGTAAACCGTGTGTTTCTGCGTCCAGTCCGAAGTATCCCGGTAATAAATTACCGCATTTTCCGCAGGTATCTTTATCAATCCAAACAGCTTCTCGCTTTCTTCTTTTCCAGGAAGATAGAAATAGCATCGTGTTCCATATGTGGCGATGTAAAATTCATTTTCTCCTGCCTTGTCCTGAAACAGTATCTCGCCATCACTCAAATCAATCAAGAGCAGATCGCTTTCTTTCAGCCAGCCTTCCACATAGCCATTGTGGTGTGGAGCCGTCCAATGCTCTGCACAAACCCAGGTATTACCATCTTCCTGCACACTCCCACGCATGGCTTTGCTCCCCATATCGGGATATTCATATAATACAGAACCATTTTCATCCAGGATATGTATATCGTAGTCATAGGTTTTCTTGTAATCATCCGCTTCTTCCCACTGAAGATAACAGGAGCTTCCCTCAATGGGTGATTTTTCATCATACGCATAGGAATCCCTGCTATAACCGGACGGATATATTACCTCATATTCTGTTGCACCTCCTGCCGGATTACAGCCAGTCAATAATAGAGCAACTGTTGCTGCCCAGCATAGAGAAACAACATAGTGCATAATCTTTCCTTTCATATCTGCTTCCTTCTCCTTTTCATGCCGCCTATCGCGCACCATGCTATCACATATAGCAGAACATAGGCTCCCGCCAGCACAAGAGCAATAATCCCACAGATCCTTCTCATTCCGTCTGTTGTAGCCTCTCTTTATATTCGCTTACTTCATCTAAAATATATTCTCGAATAGCCTCAGCGTCTGTATCCATAGCCCTTAACTCATAATGCGAGGTTGCCTCATTCCATTCATACAGGGCGAATGGTTCTATCCATATGAGACAGAATTCCTCGTCAGGCCAGTCCGGTTCTCTGTACTGTATTTGGATTCTTGTAGATGTATCCTTGTCCTGTGCTCCCGGAACCCTCTCCAGTGTATCCGTAAATGTTCGGGAAAGGAGCTGGCATACTTCTGTTAAATTCTCCGGAAAAACAGATGCAAACCGAATCCACAGATAGGAATGGTATTCGGATGACGATTTTACAGGATATGTGTAATCCAGCTCATATTCCAGTTCTGTGTCTGCCGCTTGTTCTAAAAATACTGTCCCGAGAATATCACCAGCATAGGTATCGTGCAGATAATTCCGAAAACCAAAAACTCCAAAGCTTTCCCCCTCTATTACATTAAATGCACAGAAATATGTATGGGGATTGTCTTTGGGCGACACCATATATGCCCTTACCTTCCACGCATCATCATAATAGTCATCGGTGACAGACTCGGACGAAAGCACCGTGAATTCCTGGCCATACTGTCTCTCCAGATATTCTTCCACTTCCCGTTTGGACATAAGGCGGAAATCACATGAATTAAGCAGGAATGCCAATGCACATATAAGACTGGCAAAACATATTCTTGCTTTTATTTTACCTGCCATCTTCCCCCTGCCTTTCACGGTACAATTCTGCCAATCGGCTCTGTAGTGTATTGCTATTCCATACAGGAATTATAAACCAAAGATTGGAGGGGTACAACATTTTTCATAGCTTGTTTGTGCCTTGAGCAAAGGGACAGGAAGGATTGGATCTGTGAAAATTTACCGGAACGGTATTTCCAAAAACATCATACGCCCATAGATAAGGAACTGAAAATGAGGAAAGAACTGACCAGAGGCAAGGGTGTAAAAGTGTCAAGTCAAAAATCATGACAAAGGAAAAACCTCGAAAAACTAAATGTTTATGGTTAGAGGGAAGTAATTTCAGATTAGGCGGTATAGCCCCGATTACAAGGGCTG